>JBIOXP010000521.1:0-12261 GCA_044869705.1 Binatia bacterium
GTTTTCTATGCGGGCCAACGAGTTGCCCTGCAGCGAAAGCCGGACGGGAATGCCTGTGAATTGTTCAGTCGGAAAAGCAAAATCGTGCAGAAAAACCTCGATCGTGCTGGATGAGCGCACCGTGCGATATTCGCCTTTTGCGTGCAGCTCGCCGCTGGTTGCGTAATATCCGAGTCGGCGGAGCTTTTCGATCAAAGTTTCCGGACGCACAGGGGCGCCGACATATAAAAGATAACTGTCGGAATAAATCTTCGACGGAAAAACCCATTTTCTGCCCTCGAATTTTTCCGTGACCGTATTTTCCAACTGCTTCAAGTACCACGCGCCGAAGATCAGCCCGGCGGAGGTGACAACTAAAAGAGCGATTAGGGAAATACTCAGAAATCGGAGCTTGGATTGTGTCAAACTTGCGGCCTCGGGGACAACTAATTTTCGCGCAGAACCGACGCAAAAGCAACGAGAGCGGATCTAAATCCGCTCTCGTTCGCATCGGGTGCAGTTGTCGAAAGATCAGCGTTGAGGCTTGAGCGCCAAGAAGAGTGTATTATCGCCGCGCCTGACAAGAAACAGCACGCCGCGCCCTTTACGCGTTCCGGCGATGGCTTTTTTGTACTCGTCGAGATTGCGAACCGTCTTACGGTCCACTTCCAAAATGATGTCGCCGCGGCGAATGCCCGCCTCATCGGCGACGCTGCCAGGCTCCACAGCCGTGACCACCACGCCTTCCGATTTTTCCAATCCCAGGCTTTCGGCCATTTGCGGCGTGAGACGCTGAACCGTCAATCCCAATTCGCCCTTTTCCGGCGCCGTCGCGACCACTTCTTCGTCTTTGAGTTCGCCGACGGCAACGGTCAGCGTGATTTCTTTTTTGTCGCGCAGGACTTTCAACCGCGCTTTCTTATCCACGGCGGTGCGCGCCACCAGGATCGGCAGATCGCCCGAGTCTTTGACTTCCTTGCCGTCGAACTCGACAATCACATCGCCGACCTTCACACCCGCCTTGTCTGCCGGTCCATCCTTGGAAACATTGGCCACCAGCGCGCCATTGGCTTTATCCATGCCCAGACTTTCGGCGATTTCCGGCGTTACTTTTTGGATCAGCACGCCCAGATAACCGCGGGTGACTTTACCCTTGCCGCGAAGCTGCGGCAGCAATTCTTTGACCAAATTAATGGGGATCGCGAAGCCGATGCCGATGTTGCCGCCGGTGCGGCTGAAGATAGCGGTATTGATGCCGATCACTTCACCGCGCAGATTGATCAGCGGTCCGCCCGAGTTGCCGGGATTGATCGACGCATCAGTTTGAATAAAGTTGTCGTACGGCCCCTGACCGATGTGCCGGCCTTTGGCGCTGACGATCCCCGACGTCACGGTGCTGTCAAGTCCGAACGGATTACCGATCGCGACGACCCATTCCCCGACTTCGAGCTTATCCGAGTCGCCCAGGCTGGCGGCGGGAAGATTCGGCTTGCCTTCTATTCTAATTATCGCAATATCGGTTTTCTGATCGCGGCCAACAACTTTGGCCTCGTATTCCTGGTCATCGGAGAGCTTGACAACGATTTTGCTGGCATTCTCGACCACGTGGTTGTTGGTTAGAATCGAGCCGTCGCCGTCTATGATAAAGCCGGAACCTAGACTTCGCTGCCGCTGCGGACCGCGCGGCATGGGCCCGCCAAAAAAACGCCGCCAGAAATCATTGAAAGGATCCTCTTCGCCGAACGGGCTGCCGAACTCCGGCGATGCGCCGCCGCGTCCCTCGCTGACCTGAGTCGTAGAAATGTTGACCACCACGGGCCGCATTTTTTTTGCCAAGCTGACAAAGTCAGGGAGTCCGGCGCTGGATCGGACTTCGCTGTTGCCGGCATCTCCCAACAGATTGACGGCCCGGCTGGGCGCCAACCAATCCAGGCTGCCACTGATCCCGAGTCCTATGGCGAGTGAAACCAAGGCGATCAACACGGCCCCGTTCAGACCCACCCCACCAGCCCAGATTTCTTTCAGTTTCATCGAATGGCTCCTATCGTTTCTTCACCGCCTCGACGTATTTCATCCGCAAGTCGAACAAAATGTCTTCCATCAGCCGATCTTCGCTCGCGTTGAGATTTCCCCGCGTCTTATCTTTCAGCAACCCCAGTATATCGATCATTTGCTTCGCCGTGGGCACGTCGATTTCAACTGTGCCGCTCATCGGATTGGCAATCTCGCCGAGATGCATGAGCGCTTGCGTGCTCAAACCGATCACAAAAGTCGAAAAGTTGATCTCCGGCAACGCCTCAGCGCTCGCCGGACCGCTCGATTCGCGTCGCTCTTCGCTCGCTTTCGGCTGAGTCTCGGGTTGCTGCTCTGGAGCGTCCTCCCGCACTTCGCCGGTCTCCGGTGAGAAACGGCGCCGATCCTGTACGGTGAAACCTTTGCCCGCCTGTTTGGATTCTTCATCAGCCATTGTTCAGCTCCGCTATAGCACAAAAAAAAACCTGGATATCGTGCGACTCTCAGCCGTCCGATGACCAGGTGTGTTATATCCTAATTGCAGTACTTCGTAATTATCTGCCGCTGCCAAATACCAGCTTTGCAGGGTTCAACTTAAACCGCTGCTTTGGCTGCGTTTCGCTCGTCTCCCCTGGCACAAAATGTAATCCCTGCCTTCCCGCGTGTCAAGGTAAGCACCTCCGGCAGCTGCGCCAGTGTTTGAATCGCTTCATCAGGCGACAGAGCGGTCAGGCATGAGCGGTGCGAACAATTTTTCATCGCAAGAATTGCGCACGGCGCACAGTGCACGTGACGGCGTAAAATCGTAACTCGGGGACCGCGCGGCGCCCACTGTTCACTATCGGACGGCCCGAACAAAGCCGCCGTTCTAGTGCCGACGGCTCCGGCGAGATGAGACACGCCGCTATCATTGCCAAGATATAAATCGCTTGCCGCGATGAGCGCGGCCAGCCGGGCTAAATCCACCTCAGAGATTGTCACGCACTGCCGCGCTAGCCGCTCGATTCCGCCGCGTTCTTGTTCGACCGGCCCCACGGGCAAAACGACATCTCCTCCCGTGGCCGTGCGCCACCAGTTCACGACGCGAACAAAGAACGCCTCCGGCCAATTCTTTTCGCGCGCGCCGCTTCCCGCTGCGAGCGCGAGCACAGGACGGCCATCGAGATGGTTTTTTTTCCAGAAATCCGCGCGCCACCGGATCGCCTCAGCCCGGAGCTGAATTACGGGTTGTCGGTGCGGCATCCTGTCGATACCAAGACAACTGAGATAGTGGTCCGCTTGATGCAGTTTGGGCCGCACGGGACGAAACGGGAAAACCTGTGCCCTGCCGAACGAAGCTCTAGTAATTCGCCGGACGAAATCAACTTGCTGACTGCCCAGCCACGAATAGATCACCGAGTAATCGGCGAAAAATCTCTGCGCTTCATCCTCAGGTTCAACTCCCGGCGTGAAGAGGGTTCGGATTGCGGACTGTTCGAGAGACTTAACCGTCACTGCCTCAGGCACAAGATCGGCGAACTCGCGGCGCGCATAAACATCCACTTCTCGAGCTTCGGCGAGGAGCCGAAGCGTCGGGACAAAGCAGATGAAGTCGCCAAGCGCGCCCGGAAAAAGCACGCAAATTTTTCCCCGGCTCGGCGAGCCAGCGTTGTTATAGAGCGATTTCATTGACTTTGACGGGGTGAAAATATAGCATTCAGCAGGGTCAAAATCGAACTCTCGCCGCTTGCGAAAGACGAGTGACATCACTGTGACACCTTTGAACGGCGCCAGATCCGTCCTGGATTTGATCGGCTCCACTCCGGTCGTTAAACTCAAGGCGCTGCCCGACAAAAACGACGCGGAAGTCTGGGCAAAATTGGAGTCCTTTAATCCCGGAGGTTCGGTCAAAGACCGCATTTGCCTTAATATGATCGAGATGGCGGAACGCCAGGGCAAGCTCAAACCAGGGGCGACGATCGTCGAACCGACCAGCGGCAATACTGGGATTGGGCTCGCGCTCATTGCCGCGGTGAAAGGTTACCGGCTCATCCTGACCATGCCCGACACGATGAGCGAGGAGCGGCGCAGCCTCCTGTGCGCTTACGGCGCGCGGCTGATTTTGACTCCCGACACCAAAGGCATGGGCGGGGCGATTCACAAAGCCGAAGAGTTGCTGCAGCAAAACAGTGACTACTTTATGCCGCAGCAGTTCAACAATCCGGCCAATCCAGAAATGCACCGGCGCACCACGGC
Organism: Binatia bacterium; assembly: GCA_044869705.1. Classification (GTDB taxonomy): domain Bacteria; phylum Desulfobacterota; class Binatia; order UBA9968; family UBA9968; genus DP-20. The sequence goes on from JBIOXP010000521.1 coordinate 4,228, forward strand.
GGTCGAACTGCTGAAGCAATTCAAGCGCATCGATGCCTTTGTCGCCGGCGTCGGCACGGGGGGCACGATCACCGGCGTTGGCGAGGTTCTCAAGCAGAAGATGAAGGGCGTTCGAATATGCGCGGTCGAGCCTGGGGCATCACCGGTCATATCGGGTGGCGAACCTGGTTTTCACAAAATTCAGGGCATCGGTGCGGGCTTTATTCCGGCAGTATTGAACCGGCAAATTCTCGACGAGGTGATCACGGTAAGCGATGAAGACGCGACGAGTTACACACGCCGGTTAGCCGCCGAGGAAGGTTTGCTGGTGGGGATCTCTTCGGGCGCGGCGTGCTGCGCTGCTCTCAAGGTCGCCAAAACTCTCGGCGCCGGGAAAATCGTGGTGGCGATCTTTGCGGACAAAGGCGAACACTATTTGAGCACGGATCTTTTCAGCGACAAAAAATGGACGCGAAATTTGAACGACTGACGGAGATCCTACGCGAGCAGCAAACCGTGCTCGTGGCGTTTTCCGCCGGCGTTGACTCGACTTTTTTGCTGAAGACTGCCTATATGGCTCTGGGCGATAGGGCTGTCGCTCTCACCGCATCCTCGCCCACAGCGCCCCCCGGTGAGCTCGAAGCCGCGACGGATTTTGCCGCCGAGTTGGGTTGCCGTCACATCGTGCTGGGTTCTCACGAGTTGTCGAATCCGTTATTCGTCAACAATCCGGTCAATCGCTGCTTTTTCTGCAAAGACGAACTCTATCGCATTTGCCGCGAAGAAGCGGACAAGCTCGGCATCAGCACAATCGTCGACGGCACCAATCTGGACGATTTGCAGGATCACCGGCCCGGGTTACAAGCCGCGCATCAGTGGCGGGTGCGCCATCCTCTTGTCGAAGCGGAGATGACGAAGAATGATATCCGGCGTTACAGCCAGGCGCTTGCACTACCCACGTGGAACAAACCCTCAAGTCCCTGCCTTTCTTCACGTTTTCCGTACGGCACTGAGATCGATCTCGAGAAGCTCCGCAAAGTCGGCGCCTGCGAGCTTTTCCTGAAGCAACTGAACTTTCGGGAGTTTCGCGTGCGCTATCACGGCGAGCTCGCGCGCATTGAGCTCGCGCCCAACGAAATCGAGCTTATGCTGGATGCTTCCATCCGCTCGGCGATCGTCAGCAAATTCAAGGAAGTGGGCTTTACTTACGTGAGCGTCGATCTGCAGGGTTTTCGCAGCGGCAGCCTCAACGAAGTATTGCGTGGCAAATCCGCTTAAGAAATCCGTCCCTCGCGCAGCAAAAGCTCGGCAAGCCAGAGATCTTCGGGGGTGGTAATTTTAAAGTTCCGTCGCTCGCCTTCCACGACAAACACTGGCTTACCGAAGCGCTCCACCGCGAGTGCATCGTCGCTGAGTTCGAGTCCCGCTCTCGCCGCATTTTCGTGTGCGGCGACGATCAGCTCGCGCCGGAAAACCTGCGGCGTCTGGATTTCCCAGAGCGAGTCGCGTTCGAGGGTTTTTTCGACCCACTGATTCTTGACGATTTTAATGGTATCCCGCGCCGGCAAGCCCGGTACCGCGGCATCGTGGCGCATCGCCGCTTCGATACAGCGAATGATCAGTTGCGCAGAGACAAACGGTCGCGCCGCGTCATGAATCAAGATGAGATCGCTTTCGCCCGCCTTTTCCAACCCGCGCTCAGCCGACTGCCGGCGCGTCGATCCGCCGATCTGTAAACACCACGGTCGATGCCGCAGAGCCGGGTCTCGTTTGAGAAGCGCTTCGCAGCTTTCCAGCTGAGCGGCCGGCACTACCAACGTGACGCGCTCGATCATCGGTACGGAGAAGATTCGCTCGAGGGTTCGAAGCACCAAAGGCCGACCAGCGATCGACGCAAACGCTTTTGGGACGGTGCCGCCGAGACGGCGCCCTTCGCCCGCAGCCAGAACAATGGCACTGACGCGCATGATGCCTCAAAAGAAAAGAGCCGAGAGAGAGTTCTCGGCTCTTTTAACAAATCTAGCGACCAAAAAGATTAGTGCGTGAAGATGTGCCGCAACTCCTCCATAATCTTTTCTTCCGAATGGGAGCGCGCGATGGATAACTCTTTCACCAAGAGATTACGCGCGGTATCGAGCATCTTCCGCTCGCCGAAGGAAAGTTCCTTGTCGCCTTTTAGAACGAAAAGGTCGCGCAACACTTTTGCAATCTCGAGAATTGATCCAGTTTTGATTTTTTCGGTGTATTCGCGATAACGGCGGTTCCACGTCTGCTGATCTGTTTCCACCTTCTTCTGACGCAACACCTTGTAGACTTTCATGACCATGGCACGATCGATAATTTTTCGGAGACCCACCGATTCGACGTTGTCGATCGGAATCATTATTTTCATGTCCGTTTCGAGAATTCGCAGCATGTAAAACTTTTTTTCCGTGCCCGATATAACGTGGCTGCGTATCGCCTCAATCTCACCGACACCGTGGGCGGGATAAACAACTTTCTCTCCTACTTTGAACATAGGGATGTCCTCCTGAACCGCAGGCTAAGAGTATTTCTAAGAGCACTTTGTGGGATCGAATTTGGAAAATTGCCGAAGGGCTTGAGTTGACGGGAGTAGCGATGCTGGAATAACGGACTGCAGGGCAAAGAAAACGATTGAGGATTTGCGTGAAAGGTCTCCAGCATGCCGCTCTCTTCGCCCAGACAATGACTAGTCAAAAAAATTAGCGGTCGATAATCTGACCGCTAACTAATCGGGTAACACTTAATTTATATACCAGAGGAGGAGAGTCCGTCAAGGGCACTGCGGAAAGCGCGAAAAAACCACTGTTACAATGATTTACGTGTGAAATTTCCACGTCTGCTGTAAGTGATAAGCTGCTTCCTCCTCTGGTCGAGACCGCTTCACGTGATGTCGAGAGTCATCGCTAAAGCGTCTTCACCGTCATCAGAATAATAGCCTTTACGAACCCCGGTCGTCGCGAACCCTAGCCTTCGATAAAGCATTTGCGCTGGTAAGTTTGACTGCCGAACCTCAAGCATTACTCGAGCTAACGATTGCTGCCGCGCATCGCCGATGACCTCGCTTATTAGCGCGCGCGCGATACCACGGCGGCGGTACTCCGGATGGACAGCGATATTATGAATATCGATCGCGTCGGGGAGCAGCCAAAACAGAATGTAGCCCACCGTGCGATTGCTCAGCTCGGCCAAGATGGAACGGGCACAGGGCACTTGCAGTTCTTGCAGAAAAAACCCAGTGCTCCAGGGAAAACGAAATGACATTCGTTCGATCACCATGACTTCGTCGAGATCCGCGGTGGTGATCGGTCGAAAATGTAGAGTCTCGGACGAGACTACCGCAGCGTCCGCTACCATTTGAGCTTTGGGCCGTCCGACCTGGGAATTGTGTCGATTTGCTCCGTCAACTTGATATCGAAGTTGATTAAGTCTTTACCAGCAGAACTTCGAGAACTTTGTTCGCAAAATGGTGCGCAAACCCCGCAATCCTCTCGTGCAGTGGAATGACGGTCGTGAACTCCGGCGGAAAGGCGCCGATGCTGGAAGAAATTTTTCTCACATTTTCATCGGTACACTTGCCTTTGATGATCAATTCTTCATCGCCTAGCGTCAGGTCGTAATCATAATCGGGCATCTCGTCGGGCAGCCGCGCGCGTTCGGCAATGCCGATATCAGGAACATACCGGGGAAATTCCATGCGCACGAGGAATGACTTACCGCGGTTCTCGACGGTGTACACGTTGCCGTAGCGCCGTTCCCGTTCGAGCTTATCGACGAATCCGTCGGAGTAGAATCCCTGAACCGGCACGGGAATATCGCGCACCAATCCCGTGTACCGTTCCAATAAGGGAGCAGCGACAATACCCAGCGGTGCGCCGTAAAATGAAGCAAGGAATTTCATCTCATTTGAAGACTTAGCACCAAAAATTCCATCCTTTAGACGAATTACTCCTTCAACCCCGGCAAGCAGCAATCCGATCAAGATGTACTTATTGATATCTTGACTGAAGATAATTTCCGGCCCGTTTATGATTGCCGCAATTGCAATAGACACGATCGGGTAAAGCACCGCGTTGTGGACGATGTTGACTGCCGTGCTTCCGGCCGCGGTGAACAACGGCGTCTGCATAGCGATTTCGAGCCGTTTCTTGATACCATGCGGCAAAGCACCGATCACCGGCTGTAATAGGATCACCGCCAAGCGAGCGCCGCCTGTCATACGACTGCGCTCACCGGCATACTGTTTTTCTGCTTCTTCGAAGCTAATTGGCAGTTCCTTGGGAAACGTCTTCTTCGTTCTGGGGGGAGTTTTTATCTCTGCAGGTTTTGGAACAACACCCGACACCGCTGCGACCGGCGTTTTTGGCGTAGCGGGGGGCGCCGGCGATGTGGGCAGGGAAGACGTCGGACTCGCGGTTAGGGCCTCTGGTTTCGCTGACGCCTGAACCGGAGCTGCTTTTGCCTCGCCCGTAGGAGCTTTTTCCGTTGCCGTTACAGCGCCGTCATTTTGCGCTTTTCTGAATCGCGATTGAAAACCGTTGCCGAAGTCGGTTTCCGGATGCAAAGCGCGCGCACGGGCGATCAACACCTCTTCGGACTCGATATTGTTCGGATCGGTCACGCACACATCCACCGGACAAACCGCAGCGCACGCTTCGTAATCATGAAATCCGACGCATTCGGTGCAAAGCTTTGGATCGATCACGTAAACAGGATCACCCTGGCTGATTGCATTATTTGGGCATTCAGGCTCGCACGCGCCGCAATTGATACAATCGCTGGTAATCATCGTTGCCATCGAGAAACTCCTCGTAAACGCTTTTTTTAATTACGTGTTTCACCATGTCTTGTCAATAATTTACAACGTTGTTGCAAGTGCTGAAAACTTCGTGTTAGCTACGGAGCAAGGCGGCGTACCCAAGTGGTTAAGGGAGAGGTCTGCAAAACCTCGATGCAGCGGTTCGAATCCGCTCGCCGCCTCCAGTTCACGTTTTCATTGGGCGAGGCGATCCGGAAATTATGCCATTCGTCGTTCCCGGCATGCCTTTGGGGCGAAGTCGAAATTTTCCCACCAAAGCTCTAACAGGTCGCCGACGCCGCTCTTAAGAGCTCACTGGTTTAGCGCATCGCGTTTTTTTGAGTCCGTTTGCAACGCGTTGCACGGGTGCGATTTCTTTGCTGCGAATATTTGAGGAACTTAGGCTGTGCCTCGGTTTCAAGATTTCGCCCCATGAAAGCGATGTATCATCACGGTTATTTTTTCATTTCCTTTGACCGGAGCAACCCTCATTGGCCAGGTGAGCTTTGGCGTTCTGTTTTAGGTTGAGCCGACCTTCTTTCCTCCAAAAATACGAAAACTGCTAAACGGCCCGTGAAACAAGTTCACGAGGATTTCTGGGCTCGCGAATGGCCTTTTGCATAGCGCGATGCCAGCCAGGTGACAATTCGACGAAGATTACAGAGAACCCGCCACAACCCCAATCACTATACCGAGTATAAGAGCAAAGAAGAATTGAAAATCGAGAGCCATAGTGACCACTCCATTGACCGGTCGCAGCGATGAAGCTGCCGTTATTGCTCACCGTCGATCTTCTTGACCAAGTACGGGATTCTTTTAGCAGCCGTGTCTCTAGCAATCTGGTGCCTTTATCGAAAAGGGCTTTCGAGGTCCCATATTGGCCTGCTGGTTTTGACCTATTTGTTGTTGATAGCCGCGATTTTCGTGATTCTCTTGCTCATTGTCGATGGGAACTTATCTGCAGCGATGCTTCAGGGCGAAATTTGTGCTGTTGAAAGCGTCTAACGTTCTCCATCATGTTTCCGCGCTCAGCGTCCTAAAAGTCGATCCAACTCGCCACTGGAGTCCAATTCCTGCGCGTCGTCATACCCGCCGATCGGCTTGCCATCGATAAAAATCTGCGGCACTGTCATACGCTGTGAAAGCGTCTCCATTTCCGCCCGGAGTTGCGGATCGTCGGTGACGTCGATCTCCTCGAACTGTACAGCCTTCCTCCGCAGCAGGGCTTTGGCTGCTCGGCAATAGGGACAATAGCTTGTCGTGTAGATCCGTACCTGAGCCATTCAAACAGTTCCCCCTTTCAACTGTTAAATCACGCGTTGCTTGAAACCACTCCTCTATTTTGCGAAGAGTGTGGCGTGAAATTGGTCGGGCTAACCGGCGGCATTGCTTCAGGCAAAAGCACCGTGGCGAAGATTCTCCACGGCTTGGGCGCCGCCATTGTCAATGCGGACGAGTTGGCCCGCGAGGTCGTGCTACCCGGACGCGAGGCATGGAAAGAAATCGTCGCCGCCTTCGGCCCGGAGATCCTGCAAACCGATCAAAATCTCGACCGGCAAAAGCTGCGCACGTTGATCTTTAACCAGCCTGAGGCCAGAAAACGGCTGGAATCGATCATTCACCCGCGCGTGCGCGCGCTCGCTGAAGAAAGAATACGGCAGTATGGCGCGGCCGGCTACCCCGTAGTGATCTATGAAGTGCCGCTCCTATTCGAAGGCAATCTGCAGGAATGGCTGCGGCCGGTGATCTTGGTCGCCTGCAACCTTGAAACCCAAACCGCTCGCTTGCAGAAACGCGATCACCTCACGGCCGCTGACGCTAAAAAGCATATCGCGGCGCAAATGAGCTTGGCGGAAAAGCGGCGCCTCGCGGAGTTTGTCATCGAAAACAACGGCACTTTGGCAGACCTCGAACGGCAAACGCGGGAAATCCTGGAAAAACTCAAAGCTGTTTGACGCGTTCGAGATACGCGCCGTCGGTCGGATCGACGCGCACTTTATCTCCGACCTGGATAAAGGGCGGCACTTGCACCGTGACTCCGGTCTCCAGCTTGGCCGGTTTATAGGAGGCGCTTGCGGTCGCGCCTTTCATCGAAGGCTCAGTGTCGACAACTTCCAGGTCGACGGTCGAGGGCGGATTGATTCCTACCGGCTTTCCTTCGTGAAATTCAATGCTGACGATCGAATTCGGCAAAAGAAATGACAACAAATCGCCGATATCCTCTTTGGTTAACGCAATCTGCTCGTAGTTTTCCAGATCCATGAAAGTGTGCAAGTCCCCTTCTGCGTAGAGGTACTGCATCTGGCGGTTGTCAAGAATCGCCTGATCGACGCGATCTTCCGAGCGAAACTTGTACTCGGTGCCGATCCCGGTGCGGAGATTTTTCATCTTGGTTTGCATGAAGCCGCGCTTATTGCCAGGGGTGAGATGATGCACGGCGGTCACGCGAAACAGATCGCCTCCGTGGATGATGATCATTCCGGGCCGAAGTTGCGTCGCTTGAACCATCGATTATCGTCTCGCTTTCAATGGGATGCCCATTGGTTAGCAGTTTCTCGTGGCTGCTTCAACGCGGCGCACGCGTTCATGCATAGAGCCCGCGCCAAAGCATCGCGCGAGCTACCCGATCAATGCCGATCATCAGCGCGGCGAGCCGCATGTCGACGCGATGTTTTTGGCTCATCGTGAGCACCTCATGAAAAGATTTGACCAGAATTTCCCGAAGCTTGCTGTTGACCTCAACTTCATTCCAGAAAAAATTCTGCAGATCTTGGACCCATTCGAAATAAGAAACCACCACGCCCCCGGCGTTCGCCAGGATGTCGGGAATCAAAAAGATCCCGTTCTCGCGTAGAATCGTATCCGCGTCGGGAGTCGTTGGCCCGTTGGCTCCCTCGGCAAGTATACGGCACTGAATTTTCGCCGCATTGGCTTTCGTGATCTGCATCTCCAGGGCAGCGGGCACCAGCACGTCGCATTTGAGCTCCAGTAATTGTTCGTTGCTGATTTTTTCCCCGTACGGGCAGCCTTCCAAGCTGTGGTTTTTGTCGGCAAGCTCCAAAAGTTTTTCCACCGGCAATCCTTTGAGGTCGACAAAACCACCGGTGCGGTCGGAAACGCCAATCACCTTTACGCCGATGTTGGCAAGCTCCTTGACAGCCACGGATCCTACATTCCCGAACCCCTGCACCACGGCCGTGCACTTGCTCAAATCGATTTTTAGATGCTTGGCGGCT
>JBIOXP010000522.1:0-3613 GCA_044869705.1 Binatia bacterium
TTCGTTGGCCTTTGACGAGACGCTTTGGTGGGCGGATCCATTTGGCTATCATTGGACTAATCTGTTTCTCCACACTGTTAATGCGGTGCTCTTTTATTACCTCAGCTTGGAGTTGCTCTCCTGTTTGAATATCAGCGCTCGCTTGCCGAAGCGACAATGGTTGGGAGTGGCGGCACTGGGTTCAGCTCTCGTATTTGCAATTCATCCGCTCCGAGCCGAGATGATTGCTTGGGCGTCCGCGCGAGGCGAGCTCGTAGCGGCCGTCTTTTATCTAGTGACTCTCCTCGGGTACCTTAAAGCGAATGCTCCGTCCGGAGTGCACCGAAATTCGAGACGGTGGATGATCATATCTATCAGTGCATATATTCTTTGTCTTCTTGCCAGTCCGGTTGGTCTGTTGTTGCCTTTGGTACTGGTGACTCTGGACGTATACCCGTTGCGCCGTGTGCCGGAGCCGCAAAATCTCCAGAGAATCAAATTAGCGCAGCTCTTTTGGCAAAAGACTCCGTATTTAGCTCTGTCCAGTTTTTTTTTAGCGATCGATTTGGTCGCGGCCAATTTTCAGTCGGTCAGCTCATCCACATACAAAGGCGACTGGTTGACTTGGTTGCTTCACCAATTTGCCGCTCCTTCCTTTTATCTTGTGAAGACGATCTTGCCATTCGGCCTCTCGCCAGCTTACGAGCTCGGTGGTTGGTTTCTAGGTGTATATATTGCCGCCAGCGCCATCCTTTGCGCCGGAGTTGTAGTGCTCCGCAACCGATTTCCTGCTCTGGCGGTGGCTTTGATCTGTTATTTCGTGCTCATCTTGCCAGTCTTTCGTAGTGAGTTCCCGGCGCAACAGGTTCTTGCTGATCGTTATACGTATCTCGCTGGTTGTTGTTGGGCATTAGTCATCTGCGGTTTCGTTTGCGAATGGCTGCACTATAACGAAACGCGTCCTTGGTATTCGTCTCTCGCTCTCGGGTTTACCGGAGTTGCGATGGTCATTTTCGCTACGCTGGGGTATTTTAGCGGGCGAGAAGTTCGTGCATGGAAAAACTCCGAACGCCTGTGGCTGCATGCGACGGAAGCGAGTCCAAGCAGCACGGCTTACTTTAATTTAGCGACCGTAACTGAGGCGCAGGGCAAATACGACGATGCGATAGCTTCCTATAGACAAGCGGTAGCCCTCAATCCGCACCGCTGGGCTGCTCACGAGGCAGCCGCGCGATTGCTTGAAAAGCAGGGAAAGATTCGGGAAGCCGTCGAGCACTATCGACTTTTCGTCGAGTTCAATCCTCAAGCTGTCGACGCCCGCGAACATTTGGCGGCGGGCCTGATGAAGCAAGGCGAGATTATTGAAGCCGTGCGCCAATTCCGAAAAGTTCTACAGTTGGCACCGGAACATAACGAGGCACGGCTCAAATTAGGGACAATTCTCGCGGTATCAGGTCGCCTGGACGAGGCGGCCGAAGTGTTCACTGCTGCCGTGCAAGCGAGCCCCAACGATGGTCGGGTGATCTTGAAACTGGGTCAGGTCACGGCCGCTCAAGGAAGATTGACTGAGGCGGTTGTTTATTTTCGCGAAGCAGTTCGATTGCAGGCCGGAAGCGCTGAGGCGCAGGAAAGCCTCGGCCGCGCTCTATTAGACGTTGGCAAGAAGGACGAGGCCGCAATCCATTTGCGAGAAGCAGTTCGAATTCTGCGTTCTAGTCCTGCGTCGCAAACAACCATAATGCAGCTGGGGAGTGGGAATTAAGGCCAGAGATCGGATCCACTGCCCTCAGAATATCATACCGGTACGCGCTGTCGGCAAACATGTACGCGGGTTCCTCCCGTAAGTAAGATCTGAATCAAGCAAAGGAGATTTGAACGTGACTAAACAGCAACGGTGGGCTGCGCTGGGATTCGTTTTCGTTCTGGGTTGTTCGATGGCAACGACGGGAGAGCGCGCGGCGGCGGAACTCAAAGACAAAGACGGAAAAACCGTTGGAAGCGCGAGTCTTCGCGAAGAACCGGATGGTGTGCTGGTGCGTTTGGAGGTCAAAGGTCTAACACCCGGCTTGCACGCGGTGCACGTTCATGCGGTGGGCAAGTGCGAAGGTCCCGCTTTTGCCAGCGCGGGCGGACATTTCAATCCGACGCAAAAAAAGCACGGCTTCAAAAGCGCGGATGGAGCGCATGCCGGCGATTTGCCGAATATGCTGGTGGCCAAGGATGGCTCCGGTCGGTTTGAGGCTTTGACCGATGCGATCACTTTGCGGCCGGGATCGCTGTCGGTGTTCGACAGCGACGGCAGCGCGATAGTCATTCACGCCGGAAGCGACGATGACATGACCGATCCGGCGGGGAATTCCGGCGATCGGATTGCGTGCGGGCTGATCGTGCCAAACCGTTAGGCGTTTAGAGATAATGCAAGCTCGCTTCGCCGCGAGCAAGTTTTTCTTCGGCTTCCGTGATCCGCGCTGCCGTTCCGAGGTCCTGCCAGAAGCCTTCGAAGCAAAACCCGTAAAGCGGTTCGCCGGCGGCGAGCATCTTCGGATAAGTTTCCCTGGTCGTGCTGAACCTCTGTGGCATGCCGGCCATATAGTCAAAAATTCTGGGTTCCAGGATCTGCACTCCGGAAAACATCAACTTGCGAACCGGTGCCGATGGCCGAGCCGGCGCGTGAGTCGCCAGAAACCGGCAAATTCGTGCGTTCGAGTCGATGTCGATCGAACCATACCGATCCGCCTCGGGATCGGGACGCAAAATAAGCGTTAGCGCGGTATCTTTGTGCTTGTGAAAAGCGATGGCGGCGGCGAGATCGAGATCAATCAATGCGTCGGTATTGATCACGATGAAAGTTTCGTCGCGCAAAAATGATTTGGCCTTGAGGAGCCCGCCGCCGGTGTCGAGCAACTCGGTTTCTTCGGAATAGCTGATCCTTAAACCAAGCTGTTCACCGCTGCCAAGCTTTTTTTCGATCTGCTCGCCAAAATGATGCAGGTTGATGATGATCTCGCGTATCCCATAGCGGCGCAGTAAGAGCAGGGGATATTCGATCATTGGCCGCCCGGCCACAGGAACCAAGGCTTTCGGCATGGTATGAGTCAGAGGGCGAAGACGGGTGCCCTGGCCCGCGGCCAGCACCATCGCTTTCACCGCATCGCCTCGAATTGTTCCAGAAGCAATGGAAGGATGGGTCGGGCCGGCGGTGTATTCGCCAAATTTCGCGCGAGGCGGCGAGCGGTCGGCGGGATGAATTGCCTGTAACCAGGCTTGCCTTTCACCAAATCGAGATAGTAAAAGCGGCCGACAACTTTGAGATCGCGTTGAATCGACGACAGGCGGTAGACCTCGGTGAACTCATCGGGTTCTATTGTGCGCCCGAGGGCTCGGCTGGAATCGATATAATAACGTAGCAGTTGTTCCTCGATCGCTGGCGTGACAATTTGATCGGTAATCCGATCGTTGAGCAGAGACGCAAGATCGTATTGCGGCGGCGCAAGCAGCGCGTCCTGAAAATCGATGACAGCGATCGATTCATTGTTCACCATTAGGTTCCAGCTGTGGTAATCGCGGTGATTCAGGCAAGAACTCTGGTTTTGCAGAGTCTCCGAAATAGCTCTGAACCATTTTCGCAGATCGG
>JBIOXP010000523.1:0-3377 GCA_044869705.1 Binatia bacterium
GGCAATCGGTGACGGCACAACTCGAACAAGGTGCCGTCGCGCTTCAGAAACGCCACAAAGCGGAAAAGTTCATCGCTTACTTTCAAAGCTATACGAATACGTACGAATCGACGGCAAAGCTCGAAAAACTCTATCGCGAGGCCCTCGACTTTCCCGGTGTGGTTGGAATTTCGATCGCGACGCGACCGGACTGTCTACCCGAATCAACTTTGGATCTGCTCTGTGGCTTGGCGGAGGAGACCTATTTGTGGCTGGAACTCGGCCTTGAGTCCATGTACGACCGTACGCTGGCCTGGGTCAACCGTGGCCATGGCTTGGCGGAATTCGTAGAGACGGTAGCCCGCGCCAAGGATCGCGACCTTCGCGTCTGTACCCATCTTATTCTCGGCTTTCCGGGCGAAACTTACGCGGACATCTTGAATACGCCGGCCTTGCTCAACCGGTTGGCGATTGACGGTGTTAAATTGCACAACCTGCACGTCATCAAACACACGGCGCTGGCGAAGCTTTACGAAAAGCAACCTTTTCCGCTATTTACTCGTGCCGAATATGTATCGCTGGTGGTGGATTTTCTCGAGCTTTTGAAGCCCAACATCGTCGTCCATCGTCTGACCGGTGAAACCTATCGCGCGATCACCATCGCGCCGGAGTGGTCGATCGATAAAATTGGCGTTCACAATGACATCTACCGAAGCTTAATCGAGCGCAATACGTGGCAAGGCCGGCTCTATGCAAACTCACTCGACGGCGCCTCTGCGGGACAATGTGCTTATGCCGAAGGAGCGGGTCTGTGAACGGTCACATTGGTCTGATTCATTCCATCCTGCCCTCGACTGTGGATCTTCACGTGAAGATTCCGGACAAGCATCCGTCGGCGCGAAATCTCGGCTCTGAGCGCGTCGGGTCAGGTACGATCATCGATCCGGACGGCTATATTCTGACGGTACATTATGTCACCGTCGGCGCGTCGTCGATTACAGCAACCCTGTCCGACGGCGAACAATATCCCGCTCAGATCGCCGCGGAGGATCAGGAAACAGGCCTGTCGTTGGTGAAAATTTCCGGCCACGATCTGCCGGCCCTAAAGCTCGCGCCGCCCGATTCAATAACCCCCGGCCAGGCCGTGGTGATGATCGCCAGCAATGGCGAAGCCAGCCGTCGTGTGAGCGGCGGTTACATCACCTCGACGGACGGCTACGACGGCCAATGGGAGTATATGCTGGACAAGACGATTCGGATCACCGCCTCCAATCCAGGTTTCGGCGGCGGTACCCTGGCAAACTTTCGTGGCGAGCTTTTGGGGGTGGTATCGTTGAACCTTAACGAAGTCGGAAAATTTACCCTCGCTATCCCAATCGATTACTACCGGACGTACGAGCGTGAACTGAAACAGTACGGCCAAGTGCGAAGCCGTCCTCGACGGCCATGGCTCGGGATTTATCCTCAAGTCATGGCCGGACACGTTGTCCTTGGCGGCGTGGTCCCGAATGGTCCGGCGGCGAAGTTCGGCCTGCAACAGGGCGATATTATTTTGAGCGTGGAAAAAAAGGAAATCCGTTCGCGCCAGGAGCTCTATCAGGAAATGTGGAAGAAGCGCCCGGGGGAACGGATTTCGTTTAGAATTCTGCGTGATGATCAGTCCTTTGACTTGGAAGTCGTCGGCGCAGACCGCGCTGACCGATATCGCTCCTAGTCGTCGCCTCCAACCTTTTGGATTTGTCCCTTACCGGTGACCTTGATAGCAATCGCGGGTGTATAAGCTTCGGGTTCGTAATTGATCAGCGCCTTATCGGTCTCCTGTAGATCGCGCAGCTTTACGTTGCTTCCGCCCTTTTCAATTTTTGTCTTATCATCGACGCCGACAACCTCTTCACGCACTTTGCCCTTGCGCTCGAGCTGAAACGTTATCGTCCGTTGGCCTACGGCACTGATGACGCCTTCAACTTCGACGGCTTTGGTTTTCGCTGCCTTGGCCGATTCTGTTTTTGCCGGCGCGGGTGCCGGAGCCGGAGCGGGAGCGGGTGCAGGGGCAGGTTTGGCAGCCGCCGACGACGGCGCAGGTGCCGGTTTTTCCTCCACCGAGCTGCAGGCGATTGCCAGCACGATCATCAGCGTCACGCTGAGCGGCCAGGAAATCGTTGTCACTGGACTCTTCATTCGGATCCTCCTCGGAATCAACTGTTTCGGAAGCGATAGCTTGCGATGAAAATAATTTATCAGCTTAAATCACAATTCAGTTTCCCTTGTCAAGGTAAAGCCGGCGGCGAGCGCATTGAGAAGAACGCGCGAAACCACTAGAAGGATATGGCGATGAAAAAAGCTTCGGTGGCCTTGAAAAAAGTGACTTCCTATCGTGTGATCTACGGCGATACCGATCAAATGGGGATCGTCTATTACGCAAATTATTTGCGCTGGTTTGAAAAAGGTCGCGCCGAGTTTTTGCGACAAATCGGCTTGCCCTACTCGACTATCGAGCAGCAGGGATTTCATTTTCCCGTGGTCGAAGCGAGCTGTCACTACTTGGAATCGGCTCGTTACGACGATCTCGTCCAAATCGAAAGTGAAATGTGCGAGTGCAGGCGCGCTTCGCTAACCTTCAATTACGTCATCCGGCGCGACAGCGATCGATCGACAATTGCAACCGGGATGACCAAGCATGCCTGCACCGATCACACCGGACGGATTCTTCGAATCCCGAAAATCTTGCTGGACGCTCTGCAGAGGGCAGTGGTCTAGGGATGGCCGTCGCGGCCCTCGGCATTCAGTGCAGCCATCGCGGCAGCCATTTCATCGCGAGCTTCGCTATTTTGCTCGCTCTGTAAAGCTCGCTCGAGGTGCGCTATCGCGTCGCGGTTCCCGATCTCGCCCAACGCCCAGGCGGCATGCCCGCGGACCAGGGCTTCCTGATCCCTCAATGCTCCGATCAGCGCCGGAACGGCTGTCGCGCTTCTGAGGTTTCCGAGCGCAACGGCGACATTGCGCAAAAATCCGCGCCGTTTAGCCCGTAAAATCGGGCTTCCCAAAAAGCGCTGGCGAAATTCTTTTTCATCGAGCGCCAAAAACGGAATCAATTGCGGAGCGTACAGTCCAGCTCTCGGCGCGAAGGCGGGCTCGGAACTGGTAGGAGCTTTCGCATTATAGGGACAGATCTCCTGACAGATATCACAACCGAAGATATGATTGCCGATCAGTGGCCGCAGCGAGCGCGGAATCCAATCTTTCAGCTCGATGGTCAGGTAGGAAATGCAGCGCCGTGCATCCAGCATATACGGGCCGACGAAGGCGCCTGTGGGACAGGCTTTGATGCATAAGTCGCAGCGGCCGCAGCGGTCGCGAAGCGGCCGATCATAGGCCAGTGGTAATTCGACAAACAACTC
>JBIOXP010000524.1:0-23004 GCA_044869705.1 Binatia bacterium
ATCGCGGCGACAATGAGAAGAAACGAAAGGAAACGGACGAAATAAAAAAACGGCCGGTCTTCGTTGGGATCGCTCACCATCGCCAACGCGAACCGATTTACGCCTTCGATAAAAAAAGAAATCGCGAAAAAGAGAAAAAACCGGTCTTTGGTGTCCTTCCAGAACCGTAGAAAGAATAAGCCTGCAACGAGCGAAGCCATCACGATGGCGCCGAGCAAAGCAGCATCCATGTTCTTACCTCATTCCTTGTCCCAGATTATTCCATAAAGCAGGACCAGCATCGCCAGCAGCGCCACCACTAGACGCAAGGTGTAAAGGTTGACCTCGGGAAAAACCAGCTTGTCGGCCACCACAAGCGCATTGTTGACCGTCAATCCGGCGAAGCATAATCCGCCCCAGAGCAAGAGCTTGTACCGGCTTCGGCAGTAGCCACGTAAAAGCAGCCAGGCACAAAGGGCAGCGGTTACGGTACAAAGCGCATAGAACAGCGTAGCCATGTCAGTCCTTTCTGAATTTGAACGCGTCGGCGAATTCTTGAACGCGGCTCTTGGGTTTCGAATGAATCAGATTGGTCACGGGAACCAAGTGTTTGGAATATATTTCGGCCACTCGATCAATCATCTGCCTCAGCACGGCAGAGCCGGGCTGGTATCGGTAAAACAACCGCTGACCCTGCTCCGAAGCCAGCAATTGTTTTTCCTCCAACCGAGCCAGAATTTCAGCCGCCTGCTCGTCATCGATATAAAGCCGCTTCGCGACGCCAGTCACATCCCACTGCTGCTGGCAATTGCCGCGCAGTAGCAAGAGCGCTTCGATTTGCGCCACCGAGTCGATGTTTTCGGTGATGAATCGGGCTACGTCTTCAGGAATCAGGATTGAGCTTGCCGCCATGGAAACGCTTTGCCGAAACGGACATAGTCATCGGTCATCCGAACCAGTGGTGCCGATCTTCTCGATAAGCACCGCCGAGGTTGATCTCGGTTGACATTGGGACTCGTTAACCGATACTTGCCCTATATGACCGCACATTTTTCCTCAGTCAAGCAAGCGTTCAATCTTCCCGTCGGAAGCGCGATCGTTTTACGCGGCTGGGTTCGCTCGCGCCGCGATTCCAAGGGCGTGACCTTCATCGAATTGAACGACGGATCGCGCTTCAAAAGCATGCAGCTTGTGGTGGAAGCGGGAGCCATTGGCGAGGACATGCTGAGACAGGTGACCACCGGCAGCAGCATCGAGGCAATCGGCGTCTTGGTAGAGTCCCCCGCCAAAGGACAGGCGGTCGAGCTTAAAGTCACTGCGATTCAGGTTTACGGTTCGGCCGATCCGGCGACCTATCCCTTACAGAAAAAAGGCCATACGCTCGAATTTCTTCGCGAGATTTCGCATCTGCGTGTGCGCAGTAACACTTTCGGCGCGGCTTTCCGAGTGCGCAATGCATTGACCCACGCCATCCATTCGTTTTTCCAGGAGCGCGATTTTCTCTACGTGCAAACGCCAATCATCACCACTTCGGATTGCGAAGGCGCCGGCCAGATGTTCAATGTGACCACTCTGAACATGCAGCAACCGCCGCGGACAGCTGAGGGGAACGTCGATTGGCAGCAGGATTTCTTCGCCAAGCCCGCCTATCTCACCGTGAGCGGTCAACTCGAGGGCGAGATCTTTGCGTCGGCTTTTTCCAGAGTCTATACGTTTGGCCCGACATTTCGCGCCGAGAACAGCAACACCCCGCGCCATCTGGCGGAGTTTTGGATGATCGAGCCCGAAATGGCTTTTTACCAGCTCGACGACAATATGCGGCTCGCCGAGGAGTTTCTGAAATACATCATTCGCTATGTCCTTGAGCACTGCCGCGAGGATCTGGAGTTTTTCAACCAGTTCATCGAAAAATCAGTGCTCGCGACTTTGGAGCATGTCGCCGAATCTGATTTCGGCCACATGACCTACAGCGACGCCGTCACGGAGCTAGGAAAATCCGGAAAAACCTGGGAATTTCCCGTGCAATGGGGCAATGATCTGCAGACCGAGCACGAGCGCTACTTGTCCGAAGAGGTATTCAGGAAGCCGGTCATCGTGACCGATTATCCGAAAGACATCAAAGCGTTTTACATGCGGCTTAATGATGATGACAAAACCGTTCGCGCGATGGATGTCCTCGTCCCACGCGTCGGCGAGATCATTGGCGGCAGCCAGCGTGAAGAGCGCTACGAAGTGCTGGTCCGACGGTTGCGTGAAGCCGGATTGGACGAAAAACCCTACTGGTGGTACCTCGATCTCCGCCGTTACGGCACGGTGCCGCACTCGGGGTTCGGTCTGGGGTTGGAACGGATGATGATGTATCTCACCGGCCTCAAAAACATCCGTGACGTCATCCCGTTTCCTCGCACGCCCGGAAACGCCGAATTCTGATCTAAGCTCGCCGCTACAGAAACATTCCACATTCAAGTTGACGCGATGACGGCGCGGATATTAATAAAAAAACCTGTTCGGGAACGTATACCCATCGGCCGCTGCTTGCTCCGAGCCAAAATGCATGGCAAGTAAAACGACGAGGCTTTTCCGCGCATCCGATTTGATCCCGTTTTGCATTCCTTAGCACGCGCCGCAAGAACTACGACGCGAAAAATTGCACTCGGCGCGGTCTCACCAGCATCCATCATCAACGGACAGAAAGACGCGAACTCGACCGCTTCCTTGCCATGATCTCCGTGCTCAGTCTCAGTCCGACCGCGCGCGGTCTCAGCACGCTTTATACCAGCGCGCTGCTTGCCGGAATGTGGTCGATGGTGGTGCCCGCCGTGCCGGTGATCGCACGCGCTTTCGAGGTCAGCCCAGGCACGGCGGCGCAAGCGATCACGGCGCTGGCTCTCGGACGTTTTGCCGGAATGCCGATCAGCGGCGCGGCGCTCGACCGCCTCGGTACCCGCGCCGCTTTGATCTCGGGTCCGGTGATCGCGTGCAGCGCCGCCACCCTGGCCGGCATGATTCCCTGGTTTGGCGCGATTTTGACATTGCTGTTTCTGATCGGTGTTGGCGAAAGCATTTGGGTCATTGCGCGTGAAGTGGCCGGCATCGATCTCGCGCGCCAGGATCAGCGTGGCCGGGTCTTGAGCGGATTTCACGGCATTAATAATCTCGGTCTCGCGCTCGGCCCGCTCTTTGGTGGCCTGCTTACGGAAGCTCTCGGCTTCCGCTCGGTTTTCTTCGGATATGCGCTCTGCGCGCTTGCGGCTGCCTTCCTCGGGACTTCCGTACCCTCCTCGAGCGTGGCCCAGATGTCGAGCGCGCCGCTTAACTGGAGCTTGACTGCTCTCGGTCAGCGCCTGCGCGGCTTGAAGGATTTGTTTCACCAGATCGAGCCGGCTCTGCGCGCCACCTATGTCGTGTTGGTGTTTGCCACATTGACAAGCTTCATGCATCGAGTGACGACCCAAAGCATCTTACCGCTGCTCGCCACTTCCAAACTGGGTTTTTCGCCCAAAGAAGTCGGCTTACTGTTTACGATCTCGGGCTTTTCGGTTTTCGCGATGATTCTCCCCGCGGGCTTTGTCATCGATAAAGTGGGCAGAAAATGGGCGACGGTTCCGAGCACGGGCATCCCGGCTTTGGCATTTTTGCTGATTCCGTTTGCCGGAAGCTTTTTTCAGCTCGCGGTGCTGATTTCGTTTCTTGGCATCGCCAACGGCCTTTCCCTCGGCTCCCTAGCCACATCGACCTATGACGTCGTGCCCGCTCACGCGCGTGGCCGACTGCAAGCCGCCCGCCGCACTGTGGCGGAGATCGGCGGTGTCGCCGCGCCATTGTTCGGCGGTTATCTGGCCGATAGCTTCAATCCCGGTGTGCCTTTTTTAGTATATGCGCCACTATTAATTTTGTCAGCGCTTTTGCTCGCAGCGGTGGGACGCGAAACATTGGTCCGATAACTCCTTTGTCCGCCGTTGATGTTGACCCAGTTAGCCGGCGAGACTTGGTCGCACAGCAAATTCTTCGCTAGCGCTCGGAATCACACACGACGGCTTGTGATCCTCACGAAGTGAAGGATCCAAACGAAAGAAGGCATCGGGGCGGGTTCGCGTCGTTAGATTTCCCGAAACTTTTGTCTATAATGGCGGGATTACACGATTGTAGAGTTTATGAAGTACCGCACGGACGATCTCCGCATTAAAGAGATCAAGGAATTGCTGCCGCCAGCCAAGCTGCTGGGCGATTTTCCCATCACGGAAAAAGCCGCACAAGTCGTTTATGAAACTCGTCAGGAAATCCATCGGATTCTCCATGGCGCCGACGATCGCGCGCTGCTGATCGCCGGTCCGTGTTCGATTCACGACACCCAAGCAGCCACAGAATACGCGACCCTTCTGAAAGAGACCAAAGATCGTTGCGCTGCAGATTTATTGATTCTCATGCGCGTTTATTTTGAGAAACCGCGCACGACCGTGGGCTGGAAAGGCTTGATCAACGATCCGAACCTCGACGGCAGTTTCCAGATCAACGATGGGCTCCGCTTGGCGCGCCGTTTGTTGCTGGAATTGAACGAAGCCGGCATTCCTGCTGGGTGTGAATTCCTCGACATGATCACGCCGCAATACTTCGCCGATTTGGTTTCGTGGGGCGCCATCGGCGCGCGCACGACGGAGAGCCAAGTCCATCGCGAGCTTGCGTCTGGTCTATCCTGTCCTGTCGGTTTTAAAAACGGCACCGACGGCAACGTGCGGATCGCCATGGACGCGATTCGCGCCGCTCAGGCGCCGCACCATTTCCTGTCGGTCACCAAAGCCGGCCATTCAGCCATCGTTTCGACCTCCGGCAATGAGGATTGCCATATTATCTTGCGCGGCGGCAAACAGCCGAATTACGATGCGGCGAACGTCGATGCAGCCGCCAAAAATTTGGCGCAAGCCGGCATTCCGGCGCGCATCATGATTGATTGCAGTCACGGTAATAGCGGCAAAGAACCCGCCGCTCAGGTGAAGGTTGGAAAGGACGTCGCGGCGCAGATCGCCGCCGGTGATGAACGCATTTTCGGGATGATGATCGAGAGTCATCTGAAAGCAGGCCGGCAAGATCTGCTTCCCGGGAAATCGCTCGTTTATGGCCAGAGCATCACCGATGCTTGCGTGGGCTGGGAAGAAACGCGCGTCTTGATCGATGGATTGGGGAGCGCCGTGCGTCAACGACGCTTGAGGGCAGCAGCCAACGGCGACTCTGATTGACAGCGTTCTTCGCAGTTGAAATCCCGCAACTTATACTCTCGATCGTGTGCGGCGCGCTGAACACCCGCTGAAATGGTTTCGCTTGTTCCCAAACCAGCCGCCAAAGTTTTCAAGCAGTTTACCGGCTTGTTCTATGGGTGGCGTATGGTGGCCGCCGCTTCGGCCGTGCGTGTCTTGGGAGCTGGTTTACACAGTTACGGTTTCACGGTCTTCTTCTTGCCGTTGAGCCAGGAATTGAATCTCAGCCGCACGGCGACTTCCTTCGCGTTCTCTCTCTCGCGCGCGGAAGGCGCTATCGAAGGACCGATTGTCGGTCACTTGCTTGACCGTTACGGCCCGCGGCCGATTATGTTGGCGGCCGTTGTATTGATGGGCGCCGGCTATTTGTTGCTTTCCCAAGTCAACAGCTACATCGGCTTTCTCATCGTTTACACCGGGCTCATTTCGCTCACCCATTCGGGCGGCTTCATGCACGCGCCGATGGTCCTGACCAACACCTGGTTCATTCGCCTGCGCGCTCGCGCGATGACTATCAACAGCGCCGCGTACGGCCTTGGCGGGGTCTTACTTGCGCCAATCCTCAGCATGATCGTGCACAACTGGGGCTGGCGTGCGGGTGCGGCCGTTGCCGGGATAATATTTCTGCTGATTGGAATTCCTCTCTGCCTGACGATTCGCCCGTCGCCCGAAAGCATGGGACTCACACCCGACGGCGAGCAACACACGGCTGAACTGAACCCGAGGGATTTTTCTTCACCTTCTAAGGCTAAAGAAGTGAATGTCACCACCGTTCAAGCGATCCGCTCTTTCGCCTTTTGGGCACTCGTATTCGGCGCCGGAGTCAGAAACGCGTCGTATCACGCGATCTCCACCCATTTCATTCCGATGATGGTGTGGAAAGGGATGAGCCATCAACAAGCGACTTTTCTGCTCAGTTCTTTTGCGTTGCTTGGCTTTATCTCCACTCTCGTGTTCGGCTGGCTCGCCGATAACGTCAACAAACCGCGTCTCGTCTCATCGATTCTTTTCACCGCTGGCATTTCCATACTTGTGCTTATTTTTGGCGGCTCCATCGGCATGCTCGGGATTTTTATTCTGCTGTTCACAACAGTGGAAGCCACTTACCCCGTCGCCTGGGCCTTGGTCGGAGATCTCTTTGGCCGCAAGCACTTCGCCAAAATCCGGGGGTACATGAGCGTGTTTTACGTTTGGGGCAGCGTGCTCGGTCCGGTCATTGCGGGCGCGATCTGGGATCGCTGGCAGACGTATGAGCCGATGTTGTGGAGCCTGGTAGCGATGTTTTTTATTTCGGGAATTTTTTATAGTCTGGTTGGGAGGCCGTGGGCGCAGCCGAAAACTGCCTAACAATCGTTCACGGTTCCGGGTTTACCTTTAAAGTTTCGGAAAATCAATCCCGGCCCTGAACAATGAATGCGCAACGTTGAAAGTTACTTGCTGTGCACCGCGAGCCAGATGGTTTCCTCGCTCGTGTGCGCAACCCGGTGCCGCACGTGACGCGGGATGGTAAGATAATCACCGGCTTTCAGTTCCACGCATTCGCCGGCCGCGAATTCCAAAGTGCCGCGACCGCGAAGCACGATCACCCACTCGTCGTGAGGCTGATCGTACCAGAAATCTGGCGGGCTACAGTACGAATGCGACACGATACGCTCGATGTTTGTGCAATCGGTTCGAAAAATCCTAAGAAACTCTTCCGCACGAATCTCCTGAGGCAGATCGGCAAAAATGTTTCTCAGTTCGATAGGCACAATCAGCCTTTTACCAGTCGCGCGCGCTTGATCGCCGGGACGTCGAGGATGCGCCGCCGGCCCCGTAGCGGCGGATTTTCCGCTGCGGAAATCATCGCGGTCATGAACTGGTCGATCGTCACTAAGCTCAATCTCTCGGCGGTGGAGCGCGTGCCGGGAAACCATTCGGCAAGTTTGTAGAGCGGCAAGATCAGTTTTGGCCACTGCCGGCCCGGTCCAAGCACATACCAGGGTCGCAGAATGGTTGCCGTAATTCCGGCCTCGCGAATCATCGTTTCGCCGAGCGTGCGCACCCAGAGATAGGCTTGCATGATCGGCGCCGGCTGCGCGACGCTCACGTAAACGAGATGATCGATTCCAACTCGACGCGCCGCGTTAATGCTCGCGCGGATCGAAACCAGATCGACTTTTTCGAACTGATCGGCTTTGCTGGGCGCTGGATGCGGCGTTCCGACCAAGTGAATCAGCGTATCGCCCGTCCGAAGCGCGCTTGCGACTGATTGATCATCGAGCGCGTCACCGATCACCGCCGTGGCTTTCGCGGGCACACGCGCCACGGACTCCTTGCGTGCGAGCACGCGCACACGATGATTGCGCGCGATCAATGGCGGAATCAGATTGCGGCCGATGTAGCCGGTGCCGCCTGTGATGAGTATGTCGAGCGGAGTTGCCATGATGAAACAAACCAAGACGACGTTTCGTTCAGGTCAATTGCGGCAGACCGGAATTCTGCGGCTTATAGTTTGGATCGTCTTTGCGCCGCCGCTGCACGGAGTCATCGATAATCTCATTACCGAATTTCGTCGTGCCGATGGCGCGGTAAAAGCGCGGTTTTTTTTGCGCATAGATCCCGTTGAGGAATTGCCCATAGGAGTCGGTGAGCACGCCGCGATAATTCTCTGCTCCAAGCTCCACTGGATTCAACCCCAGTCCTGCCAAACTGGCTTTCTCCTGGATCCAGCGAAGGGTCACGTCCGACAGCCGCCGGTCGGGGTAACCGCCGCCCACATCGCAGTGCGCTCCAATGAACCAACGCTGTTCTAAGTTTTGCTCTGCCGGCGCATCGGGATTCCATAAACAAACCTGATAATCGATTCGATGTTCGTCAACGGCAATGGCATGAAACGCGTTCTCGACGATACCGCTCAGATGGGTATCGTGAAATTCGTAGAATTTCATGTTGACATCCTGCAGCAAATGCAACGGAATGCCGAGCGCGCCGACCGTATCCCACACACCGACGAATTTGATTTTGATCTCGCGGGAAAAGGCCGCGCGGAATGCTTTCGCCGTGAATGAATCCACGCTATCGCCGCGCGTGCGGTAAATGCCGTACGCCATCGGTACTCGTAGCGGGAGATGCTTCGGCAGGATCAAGCCGCAATTGCGGATCATCCCGACCAGACTTCGCGCTGTATATGCGCCGCGACTGAACCCCAGGACGTAAACCTCATCGCCGCTCTCGTACCCTTTGGCCAGGAATTCATATCCTTGCACGATGTTCAATTCGAGCCCGGCGCCGATGCTGCCGCCGATGAAGCGGTCATACCATTTCGTACCCACTCCTTCGTCGTACCATTTCAGTTGCTTTGTTCCGTCCGCGCCGGTTTCTTTCACCGAATTGTAGAAACGGCAGACGTTGGTTTCCACCTGTCGAGCCGGCGGCAAATTTTCATCCGCCGGACGGTTCCAGGTTCCATCAAAACAAATCACAATTCGTTTCATGCGTTCTCCTTGGTTAAGAACTAACATCCGCAGGACCCGCATTGTAACCGATTTCCGTTGCGGCGAAGAGTCGTTGCACTTTGAGTCTGGCGCCGCTTGCCGTCAATCACCGGTTTTACGTCATGCCGGTGAAAACCCGCATCGAGGTTTTAGAATCGCTCGGGCAAAACGGTCCTGGATTTCGGCGTGCGCCGGAAGGACAAACGCAAGTGTTGTCGATTGGTGCGCGTGGCACACAGAACCTTCAACAACTCAGTCGAACCAATGCTTTTGGGCGAGAATATAATCCGCTGTTCGATAGCTGAGCGCCGCGACTGTCGCGGTCGGCGGATAGCCGGCCATAGTGGGAAAAACCGAAGATCCAACGATGAAGAGATTGGGCAGATCATGGCTCTGGCAAAATTCGTTGACCACCGAGTTTTTTGGATCGGCGCCCATTCTTGTCCCGCCCGCCCAACGATTGGGCCGGCCTTTTTCTTCGCTCCACACTTTGCTCGCGCTTGTCGCGCGCATGATTTTCTCTCCGACTCCCGCCATGAATTTTTGCAAGCGCCGTTCGTTCTGATGAAAATCGAAGGTGACGCGCGGCAGCGGCACGCCCCAGCGATCGCGATGCTGCGGATCCAGATCAACTCGATTGTCTCTGTGCGGCAAGGTTTCTGGCTGCATATTGAGATCCATGGTGCGCGTGTAGTAGCGCGTATAGAAATCCTTGAACTCTTTTCCCCACGACCTCACGTCCGGCGGCAGGACATCGAATCTCGTGATCGGCGTGCCTTCGCCGCTTGTGCCGATCGTTCCGCCGCGGATAAATCCCAAACCGGTATGGTCGAAATTGTTGCCGTTGAAGTCATCGATCCGCATTGCCGCGGAGCCGGGACCGATAAAGCCGTTGATGATGTAATCATCGAACACACCCATGGCCCGAACATCGCCATGAGCCAGAATATTTCGCCCGACATAGCCGCTGCTGTTCGCAAGCCCTCTGGCGAACCGACCGCGACCGGTCTTGGACAAGAGCAGCAAGCGCACGTGCTCGAAGACAAACGCGCTCAGGATCACCACGCGGGCGCGCAGTTCACGCACCTGCCCTTCCGGATCGAAATAGCTTACGCCTCTGATACTCTCATCGCCGTCGGTATTGATGCGAAACACCTTCGAGCGGGTTCGCAGATCGAAATTGCCGGTTTCGAGCGCCACCGGAATGGTCGTATAGAGAGTCGCCGCTTTGGCGTGGACGTGGCAGCCGTAAAAATTACAGTGACCGCAGTAAACACACGCCGGGCGCTCGGGAATGCGCGTATCGAATGGCGCCGGCGGTCGATACGGTTGAGAAAGAATTCCTGCCGCAGTGTCATAAGGATGGTAACCGAGCTTTTTGCATGCTTCCGCGAAGATTTTCATCCGCGCGCTATGGCGCAGCGGCGGCAGCGGAAACCCCCGTTTGCGCGGACCGGCGAATGGGTTGGCGCCCGCCTCGCCTGAAATCCCAAATTCCCACTCGAAACGTTCGTAGTGGGGCTCGAGATCGTTGTAGCTCAACGGCCAATCGATGATGTCGTAGCCGGTCAGATCCGCGCCCGCGCGCTGCGCATTGCCGCTCTCGATCTCGTTGGTAAAAAGCTTGAAGTCGCCGGGCATGTAGCGCGACGATTGGCCCGTCCAATGCAGCAATGCGCCACCGAGAACATTGAGCGGGCTGGTGCGATATTGCAGCCGGCTCTTGTCGCCGGTTTTGTTTCGGGTCGTCGTGGGTTCGTGACGCACCCATTCGAGCTGTTCTGGACGAATCAGGAACCGAATTGAATCGCGCGGCGCATAGTCTTGGTGTTTCGGCGCAGGACCGCGCTCGAAACCAACGACCTTCAATCCAGCGGAGGCGAGCTGTTTCGCCATAATGCCGCCGAGACCGCCAACTCCGACGATGCATACGTCGCATGCATCGCGCTTCGATTGCGCCACCTTCACTTCCCCTGCGGTTTGGGCGAATCCACCGCCACCGGATCTAGCTCTACGCGTTCGTTGATGTAGGCATCGGGATAACCGAATTGCTGACCAGGAAAATTGACCAGCCGCCAACCGATCATATCGCGATTACCGCCGTATTGAGGCTCGCAAAACACACCTTCCAGAACGTGGCAACGTACGGTGTCAAAAAATTCTCCCGCCGGTTTGAAGCCCGGCACCGCGCCGATTTCGAACTTGAGCAGCACTTCGTCCTTTTGAGCTTCGCTGAGCAGACAAAATGCACGGCCGAAGCTTGCCTTCGCCGAGCGCTCGACGGCATGCAGTCCCTTTCGATACAGCGGAGCAAATGCCGCATAATCGCCGGCAAGAGCGACTTCAATGTACTGAAGCGCGCCGATTTCCACGGCACCCGGTGTTTCGGTGCGGGGAAAAATCCGCTCCGCAATTGCCGCAAGAATTTTACTTTCTCCAGCCGTCAACACGTTCCAGCTGTCATGTTCCAACACATTGGACTCCTGCTGAGAAATTCCTAGATAACAGAAATTTCGATCTAATGTGTAGGATTTTCGGTGAGCGTCTCGGGAATCGCTGAATAATTCACCTCGTGCCGTTCCGTCATTCACCGCTTTGCCAAAGAGACTGAGGAGAGATTTAGGATTGCGTTATCCGCGTCTGGCCACAACCGCCTGAATTCCCGCATCCGGAGAAATCGCTCGAAACCGGCAGGGCCGTGCTGCATTTAGGTTATCGAAGGGTCGAATTTTTTTGCCACCGGTGCGGCGATGGTTGCTTCGAATCGATCCAGCAGTTTCACGACTTGATTTTCGACGATCAGCAGAGCGCGGTCCTTCGGTTTCACAAAATCCTCGGCTACTGCGTGATCGAGAAATTCGATCAGCGAATCATAATAGTTCCCGATGTTCAGAAGGCCGCACGGTTTGTTGTGCAGACCGAGTTGGGCCCAGCTCAGCACTTCGAAAAATTCTTCCAAGGTACCGATGCCGCCGGGGAGCGCGACAAAACCCGCCGCCAATTCGGCCATAAGAGCCTTTCGCTGGTGCATGGAGTGCACCACGCGCAACTCGGATAGATCTCTATGGGCAACTTCTTTGCTGGCCAATGCGTCCGGAATGACTCCGATCACGTAACCGCCATGCTCCAACATCGCATTGGCGACAACGTTCATTAAACCGATATTGCCTCCGCCGTAAACCAAACCCAGACCTCGCTTAACCAACTCCTCGGAGAATTCCGTTGCTGCCTGGGCATGTTTCGGCGACGCTCCGTGACGGGACCCCGTAAATACACAGATGCTCAGTTCCGGACGTTTCACCATGAGCTAAACTCGATCAAGAACTACGTTCGCGTATTCTCGGCGATTGCGGTGCAGCCGCGCCGAAGGAGCTCCAGCGCAGTATCCGCATCAGGCGCGATCACAGCGGTTATCTTCATGTGTGTTTGCAAACGCGTATCGGCCGTTACGACCTGCTCAGTGTGATCCAGCGCACAGCGCACCAGAATACATCCGGACGGCAACCCGAGTTCGCGCACCAATCGGCCGGCAAACGGCGCATCCGGCTCCACTTCGAATTCGGCGACGATCGGCTGGGCATGGCCATTGCCAAATCCGCCGCGCTCCAGGTCACGTTCGAGCAATGCTTCATAAATCGGCAAATCGCGCAGATACTCCGCCACCGCGTACGCGCAAAAACTACTCGTCAGCAATGGTAGCATTTGTTCGTAGCTTCCGGTCATTTCGGTGATCAACAGAATCCCGGTGAGCGGGGCGCGCACGATAGCGGTAAAATACGCAGCCATACCGACCACCGCAAACACCCCGGGCTCCGGGACCAAGACGGGCGCTAACCCGTGAGCGAGATGACCGACGCCTAGACCAAGCAATGCACCGATAACCAACAAAGGCGAAAAAATGCCGCCTGCCGAGCCGGTTCCGTAGCTCGCCACCGTGAGCCCAAAACGGACCAAAAACAAAATTGGAATAGCGATGAGGCCGATCCGATTCGTGAGTACTATTTCCCCCAACTCGTGGCCGCCGCCGGCAGCGACCGGATAAAACCAGGCGACCAAACCCGCCGCAGCTCCCACGCTAGCGCCCAACCCGACACGCTGTCGGCCATTGAACCGCGCCGCGAAGTCTACGCCAGCGAGGAGAGAGCGATTGAATACGACGCCGAGTCCGCCGGCGGCAATTCCGAGGATAGCAAAAGCCGGCAGTGCGATTAATGAAGGCATCGTGTAATTCGGCACCGTAAAGACCGGCAATTGACCGGATACCGAGCGCGCGACCACGTCCGCGCTCGCCGCTGCCAGAAAGGCCGCACCGAAAACCGCCGGCCGAAAATCGCGCCGCATTTCCTCCAGCACGAACACCAGGCCCGACAAGGGCGCATTGAAGGCCGCCGCAAGCCCGGCGCCCGCGCCGGCGGCCATCAGAGTCAATCGATCCGCGGGAGAAACTCTCATGCTGCGCGCGAGACCGTCGGCAACTGCACCGCCCATTTGCACGGTGGGACCCTCGCGGCCGAGGGCAAGCCCGCTGCCGATTGCGAGCACGCCGCTAATCATTTTGACGACCAACACACGCGTCCACGAGAGATCGCGCAACCGGTGCAAAACAGCTTTCAGATGAGGAATGCCGCTGCCACTGGTTTCGGGCGCATAGCTTACAACCAGACAAACCGCCACCGCTCCGCCGGCGGCGCCGAACAGAAGAGGAAAGATCCACCCGAACGCCGGTGTAAAGTGTGACCAGTTGACCAGACCATTGCGGAGCGCATCGCCGCCGGCGAGCAAGGCTCGAAACAGCACCGCGACAGCTCCCGCTGCAATCCCGACAGCAGCCGCGCGCGGAAACAGCTTATGCCGCTGCTGGCTGACCTCGAGATAATCTTCAACTTCGGATTTTGCTTCAGCAGAAGCGCTGGCCGATTTCGCTATCTTCTCCGAGCCGTTTTCCATGATGATAATTCTAGTCTAATGAATGCCCGTGGCGCGTTCTATCCTATTTTGTCAGCTGCGCGCGACCTTATGCAGCAAGAATAAAAATCGATCGATATCGGAGAAATCTGCCACAACGTCCAACGCGCCCGCGGCGATCAGTCTCTCTCTTTGTGCGCCGACGCCGACACCGAGAAAGGGAATCCCGAGCAGCCGCGACGTTTTTACATCCCAGACTCCATCACCGACGTAAATCGCATTATTCCATTCCTTGTCCGCCTCACCGGCCGTTCTTCGCGCCGCGATTCGGACGATGGTTTCACGATCCGGTGCGACATCAGCCGAAGCGGAAGGGTAATCGTCATAGCAAAAGCCGGCGCTCGCCATCTTGACTCGGGCCGCATCGGACCAGCATCCGGTCGCCAAGCCGAGACGA
The DNA here is from genome assembly GCA_044869705.1 of Binatia bacterium. Classification (GTDB taxonomy): domain Bacteria; phylum Desulfobacterota; class Binatia; order UBA9968; family UBA9968; genus DP-20. The sequence goes on from JBIOXP010000524.1 coordinate 14,070, forward strand.
TATTCGCCGCGGTCTCTTAGTCGCGCAAGCAATGCCGGAGCGCCACGGATGGGGGCAAATGGTTTTTCCAGCGCGGCAGAGCGAAACAGCGCGACGAGATGTTCTCTAAACTCTACAGTTTCGGATGGCGTTGGAGCGCGACGACGCCGAGATTCGAAAACCTCCTGATAAATTCCGGCGTCGGTCGCATTTCGATAGCGCGACCAATCCGGATCCACATCGCTGAAGCCGCAGACGTCGACAAAGGCTTGCAAGAAACACCGCGTATCGACGTCCATGGTGTCCGTCAATGTGCCGTCGACATCGAAGAGAATCACTCTCATAAAACCGAGAGGTAAAAGCTCGGGGAAAAAAAGTCGATCTAAGAAAACCGCGGAGAGAAATCTCCTGAGCAATTACCTAGATATCATTCTGAGCCGATGGCGAATGTCGTGGTTCCTCTCGCTTCTACCGACAGATCGTTCGGCTGCGCCTCAGAATGACATTCTGCTTGAAGTGTCTTGGACCGTTGGTGCTCAGGAGATCAACAGTCGCTGATCGGCGGTCACTTCCACAATTTCTGGATAAAACCTTCCTTATCGAGCTCCTGAAAAAACCGTCCGTCGATGAACTGTTCGGGTTTGAGATTGGCCACTCGCGGATCGGTTTCGGCCATTTGGTCGAGTACGGTTTTGAGCGATTCCGGCGAAGGCCGCGGAATGCGCGGAATGTTGCGGACGATGTACATCTCGTAAAGCTCCTCGAACATCGAAGCGTCACTGCTGCGGAGATATTTTTGCATTATTTTGATCGTCGCCGCCCGCTGGGTTTTGCCGAAGTGAACGCCTTCGACAAACGCCCGGATGAATTTTCGCACCGTGTTTTCGTTCCGTCTGATATACGACCGCGTCGTGATGATCGAGGAAGTCGGAAAATTAATTCCCATTTTGGCGATGTCGGCGAGCTCGCGGTAACCCTCGCGACGCGCCAGAATCGCCAGCTCGGCATTGACGACTGCCGCGTCCAAAGCGCCCGCGCGCAACGCATTGTAGACGTCCGTCACTCCGCCCGATTGAATCACGGCGAAATCCCGCTGGCGCTTCACCGGCCATTTTTCCTCGACATAACGCAAGCCAAAATCGGTGGCCGAGCCGAACCGCGAAACGCCGATTTTTTTGCCTTTGAGGTCTTCGACACGCTTGATCTCCGGCCGCGCCATGACGACGAACGTCATCACGTTCATCGAGCTTGCAACGACGACCAGATCACCGCCGGCGAGATTCGCATTGATCACGGCGCCACCGGTAAAAACCCCGATGGGCACTTCGCCCGATTGCACCACCTGCCCCGCGCGGCCGCCGCCAGCGACGTAAAGTAACTCCACGTCCAAACCGTTTTTGCGGAAAATGCCTGCCTCATAAGGAATCCAAACCGAGGCTTGCGAGCCGCCAATGGCGCTGTAAGTTACCCGGAGTTTCTCGAGCGCCGTTTGAGCGGAAACCGAAGTCGTGCAGATTGCAACCCAGAATAGCTCGATCCAGAATAACGATGCGACGAGCACGGCGAAGCGCCTCATGATCTCTTTTCCCTTGCGGCGCGCAGAATGATTTTCTCCAGCGGCTCCTCTGCCAATGACGTCAGTCGATGATCCGCGTGTCCCAGAGGCAAACGACAGGTGATCGGATTGGGCACCGCGACACAGAAAATTCCGGCCGCTTTTGCCGCTGCTATCCCATGGGGAGAATCTTCCAGCGCGATCGTTTCGTCAGCATTCACGTCGAGATCTTCGAGGACCTTTAGATAAGGGGTCGGATCCGGCTTGTGCCGCTCCGTGTCCTCGAAACATCGAATCGATTGGAAATAATGGAGCAATTCGAGCCGTTCCAAATGACCGCATACATGATCGCGGGAAGAACTCGATGCCATACCGATTTTCAGGCCGAGAGCTGTGGCACGCCGAAGATATTCTTCTACGCCCGGCAGAATCGGCTGCGCGATCGTTAACGCGATCACCCGGGCACGCCGGTCTTGGCGCAGCTTCTCCGCATCCAGGACGGGAGCGATGTGTTGGCAAAAATAGCCGCAAAGATCGAAATGCGTGGGCGGGCGACCAACGAGATCGGCCCAGAGCTCCGGCCCCAGCTCCTTCCCATATTCGGCAAAGAGCTCCTGCCATGCTTCGAACTCGGGACTTTCACTATCGATAACGAGCCCGTCGAAATCGAGAATCAGTGCCTTAATCACGGTGCATCGGCGCAATCAATCGTCACGGACGTTGCCACTGAACCGTCCTAATGAAAGTCGAAGCAACGGGTTGGCGGCCTGGCAGGTCACACATTCGCATCGACTAGGTCCTTGCGGCCGACTCGCCGATCCCGGTTCTTTTGCTTGCGACCTTCTCGACTAAATCTCTGAAAGTAGTGTTCGCGTCGCACCTCACATGAAATGCCACTACAAACAAAGTAATCAAGTCTTTCGCATAAATGCCGTCATCCGCCCACTCGGCGATTTGGCTCAAGTTATGCTCCGGTTTGAGTTGCTTGATCTTCATGCCGACGATTTCTGCCAGGCCGGCAGCCAGTTGCTGCGCGACCACGCGTTGCGCCGGCGGAAAATCCAGCCGGATGAACGCCACCTCGAGAGCCCAATCGATTCCCTTCGGCACCGGGCGGAAAACTACCCGGCCCAAGGTCATGATAAGAAGAACCGCGCAGAGCAGAATATAAACCGGCGCCATTGTCGATGATCCAAAAGCTTATTCCGACCCTATTTTAACCGGATACGTGGTGGATCGGGAAGAGATCACAGTCGGCAATGCTCTTGCCGCGCCGGCGTTAGCGCGCCGGAATGTGTGGGGGCGGATGGCACGCGCCCAAATGCCGCTGACGCTCTATTTTATTTTTGTTCCAGTTCAGCCAAGCGCCGCTTCAGCTCACGTTCTTCATTCCATCGCGCAGTTTCATCCCGTACGATCGCCGCAATCAGGCGCTCGCCTCGGGTGCCATCGAGCAGAGTCACCGTAAATGCAATAGACAATGCGCGACCGTCTTTGGCAGTCGCCGGAACCCGGAGAACATCTGTCGCGTACTTGCTTTTCCCAGTCTCCATGACCTGGCGATAGCCCAGCCAGTGGCGTGCGCGAAAACGCTCTGGAATGATCAAGTCGAGGGATTGGCCCACGGCTTCCGTTTCGGTAAATCCAAAAATCCGCGTCGCCGCCGGATTCCAGAAAATAATTCGGCCATCGGCTGCCGCCGCGATGATGGCATCCGCGGCCGCGTGAACAAAAGCGGATAAGTCGAGTGTTGGTTTCATGGCTTGTCGAATTTACGGCTCATGTCGGCATCAGTCGATCTATACCTGATCGTCACCAGCGGCCTCTTCCGGGAGCGTAGGATCGTCTGCTCGATCGGCTGCCGAAGGCAGGTTTTGGATTCGGATCAAGCAGACGGCAATACGCGTAATTGAATCCTTCGAGCTTCACGCGGGGGATTTTCTGGCCGATGAAGCGCTCGATGGCAGCCACCTCCTGTAGATCCTCGGCCGTCATGATCGTGAACGCATCGCCGACGCTCTGCGCGCGTCCGGTGCGCCCGATCCGATGCACATAGTCTTCCGGATGATGCGGCACGTCAAAGTTGATGACATGGCTGATCTGTTCCACGTCGATACCGCGGGCCGCAATGTCGGTCGCGACCATGACTTCGTATCTGCCGTTGCGAAAACCGTTCAGGGCGAGTTCCCGTTCGCGTTGGGTTCGGCTCGAATGCAGGACAGCGACCGCGTGCCCTTCCTGATGCAGCTTGCGCGCGACCCGGTCGGCGCCGTTTTTCGTACGGCAGAAAATCAACACCTGATCGTACTCGGTCCGGCGCAGCAATTCCTCCAGCAACTCTTGCTTCTGGCCCACATCCACCGGGTAAAGAGCATGCGTGACAGTTTCAGCGGGCGAGCGGCGCTGCCCGATTTCGATAGTTTCTGGATTGCGCAGTGCCCATCTGCAAAGCTGTTCGATTTCCGGCGGAATCGTCGCGGAAAACAGCAGCGTCTGGCGATTGCGCGGGCATCGCTCGATAATTCTTCGCACATCCGGCAAAAATCCCATGTCGAGCATGCGGTCGGCCTCGTCCAGAACCAAGATCTCGATCTGATCGAGGCGCGCCATGCGCCGGTGTATCTGATCGAGCAGGCGGCCCGGCGTGGCAACCAAAACATCGACGCCCTGGCGCAAGCTCTGATCCTGTCTGCCGTAGCCGGTGCCTCCAAAGACGACGGCGGTGCGTAGATCGGTAAACCGTGCATAGTCGCGGAATGCCGTTTCAACCTGTGCCGCGAGCTCGCGGGTCGGCTCCAGCACGAGCGCCCGCAGCTTGCCGCGCATGCCAAGCCGCGAAATCAATGGCAGCGCGAACGCGGCAGTTTTACCGGTTCCGGTTTGCGCCGAACCGATAACATCGCGACCGGCTAAAATCAGTGGAATCGCGCGCAACTGAATCGGAGTCGGATCCGTGTAACCGGCGGCGCGCACGCCTTCGATCACTTGCGGCGAAAGACCAAGCTTCGAAAATGGCACAGATTCTTATAACCACAACCTGCGCGGCTTCACAAACATGAGCCTGGTGGCTCGTATATCGTAATCGCGCAAGCCTTTCAGAATTTCCGCGGCGAAAAGCGCTGTTTTAGCGAGTGATCGCCTCGTTCTGAGCCTGCATTCGCTTTCTCAAGTTAGCCAGGAAGTTTTCTTTTTCGCTGGGAGAGACCATCAAGCGATTGCCTAAACCGTAGTAGATGCTCAACCGATCCAAGGAGAACGCGGGACTCGAGGCCGGGTTGTACGTCGGCTCGATGCGTGTAATTTCGCGCAGCGGAATCGTCCAAGTAAAAGGACCTGATCTCACCAGGAGCATATCCGACGTGATCGTGTAGCGTGTCGTTGCGTAAAGCGCACCGATGCTGGCGGGAACGATAATCACGATCAGCAATATGACCACGTCAAGACGGTACTCGTTGACGCCACTGTCGCCGGCGATATAACCAAGTATGAAAACTGGCACGAGAACTAACGCAACGACCAGCCAAAGGTCTATTTTGGATCGAAAGACTAGATTCGGCGATTGTGGCGTGGAGTCCCTCAACGGAACACGTGTCTGAGCTTATATTGCTATAACCACTCTGCCGGTCACGCTCCCGCTTTTCAATTGGTCCAGTGTGCGGTTGAGATCAGAAAAATTCCGCTTCTCGATCGGGATCGGCGTAATCTGGCCTGCGCGTGCAAGCCCGATGACGGTTTTGAGTTCTGCGAGACTGCCGAGGTGGGAACCCTGTACCGTGATCGCACGCAAAATCGTTCCTGCAATCGATAGAGAAATTTCCCCACCGAACAGACCGACAAGAACCAACCGGCCGCCTTTGCGCAGGCAGCTGATAGCGAGCTGCGCCGTGTCCGCAGCGCCGACGAAATCGATTGCGCCGAAAAGCGCATGCCCGGTAATTTTTTTTAGATCCAGTTCAGGAGCGCCTGAGCGGGCATTCAGCATCGCTGCCGCGCCCGCCTTCTCGGCTGTGGCTAGCTTGTCGCTGTCGATATCAACCGCGACGATGCGTTCGTGGCCGAGTGCGCGCAGCATGCCAACGGCGGACAGGCCTAGACCGCCCGCACCGATAACCGCAATCCACTCAGCGACTGGAATCGGACCGAGCTTGGAAACGGCGGCATAGGAAGACAATCCAGAGCACGACAAAGTAGCCGCCCAGAGAGGATCGATGCCGGCGCAGTCGACGAGATAACGCGCATGCGGCACGATCAAATGATCGGCATATCCGCCGCGACGCTGTATCCCGATCATCTGCGGGTCCATGCAATACTGATCCATGCCTTCTCGACAACGCACGCACGCGCCGCAGCCAATCCATGGATAGACTAAGCGATCCTGGCCGATCGGAATATCCCCGGCGTCTGGCCCCGCCGCGATCACAGTGCCGAACGGTTCGTGTCCGAGGGTAACCGGCGGCTGCATGCCGCGCTCACTCATGAGCAAACGTTTGCCTCCACCGAGCTCAAAGTAGCCGTCGCGAATATGGGCGTCACTGTGGCAAACGCCGCAAAATTTTAGCTTTAAGAGAACTTCGGAGCCCGTGGGTCTGGGCGTTTGCCGCTCGATTCGTTCGAGCGGTTTGCCCCATTCAACAACGTCGTAACTCAGCATGCTGGAGGAGCTGGAATATTCAGCACTGGCAAGAATCTTTTCAAGTTCAATCCGTGCACGGCAAATCCGATTCATCGACGTCAACCCAACTCACCCGGCTGCTCCAATATCCGTGCACAGATGGTTTTCCCGGCGGAACATCGTCGAGAGTGCCGGCCGGCACAATCGCGCGGGTGCCATCGCGCGAAGCGTGCGGCACCGGACAATTGCAGCGGCCACAGATCTGTCGCGCGAAGCTTTTCGCTTCGGGTAAATCAAAGCGCTTGATCAAATCTTCGCCTTGAGTCCAGCGGAATTGGCTGATCGGCACAGCGATATTCGTCGAGCGCACGCCGCCCGTGGCTTTTCGGCAACGCGAACAGTAGCAATGACCGAATCTCATGAAGGGGGCACTCACCTCGTACTGCACTGACTTGCAAAGACAGCTTCCGCTCAACCTTTGGTCTGACATTGATCCTCCGTTCTCCTGTGCAAGTACTGAACTGTAAGATCCGATTTGCGTCTGAATCGAGCGGTCAAGGCAAAAGCCGTTCGTGCTGAGGCTCTCGAACTATCAACGGCTAACGCTAAATGTCTGCTACCGTCCACCTAGTTCAATTTCACCAATCCGATTCGGTTGACGCCGCTGCACGCGATCGCGATATTGCCATCTTTGGTCAAGCTCACGTTACGCACGACCCCACCGCCCGAAGGAATTTTCCAGGTCTGAAATTTTTCCGTCTTGGGATCGAAGCGAACCATCGTGTTCGGCGCCACCCCGCTTTCGCTATACCAGATCACATCATCGACCGCGATGATCCCGTACGGTTGCGATCGCGGCCCGCCGGGCGACGCCCATTCGCTAGATTTTCCTGTGGCTGGATCGTAGCGGCCGAGATAACCGCGGGAGTAGTCGGAATACCAGATCACGTCATCGCTGGTGATCGCCACACGCCGCGGACGGCTCTCGGCATGGGGCAACGCATACTCGCGGATCGCCATACTCTCCGGATCGATGCTCGCGATTTTGTTCGAGCCGAACTCCACGAAAAAGGGAATATTCTTGGAACTGATCACCATCCCGTAGGGCCGCGACTTCGGCGTTGGCGCCGCGACGAGCTTGATTTCTCCGGTTTCCGGCTTCAGTCTGCCGACCATATTTCCGCCTTGCACGGTAAACCAGAGAGTGCCGTTCTTGTCGAAAATCGGCGTATGCGGATCACGCGCCGAGGCATTAGGCATAAAGTATTCGGTGACCTCGCCGGTTTTCGGATTGAGCTTTCCGACCGTCGCCTTGAAGTTTCCGGTGTACCAAACATTGCCGGCATTATCGGAGGTCAAGCCGTGCGGCCCCGACTTATCCGGTAAATGAAATTCCTTGATCGTGCCGCTCTTCGGATCGAGCCGTCCGAGGGTGTTGGCAAATTGGCCCGTGTACCAGATCGCCCCGTCCGCTGTCGCGAGCGGATCGTGTGGCCGCGATCCCGCTGTGGGCACCGGCCATTCGGTTATGCTCACTTTTGCAGCTCCGGGAATCAGCTTCGGTGCGGGTCTCGCTCGCGCAGGATAGCTTTTCGATAAGTACTGCACCAGCGGTTCAACTTCGCTTTGCGGCAGGCTCGAGCCGACGTTGATCATCATATGAAGATTGTTGCGCCAGCCCGCCGCATCGTAACCACTGCGCGTCACCGTGCCGAGATCATGGCATTGTACGCAGTAGGTTTGCACCGCCTTCTTGCCAGCGCCTTCCGGCAGCGCGTCCTGCGCACGCGCCGATCCGAGCGGCAGCAACAGAGATGCTCCCAATGTAAATAACTGAAGTTTCTTCATCGCGACAATCTCCTCTCGATCGTCGGCATTCTATTTCCGAGCCGGCACGTTCGCAAGATTGGAGAACGAGGGAAGGGGCGAAATTGCTCGGTCGCCGTACGAGCGCGCAGTGCGCGCCGTCGTTGACAACCCGAGCGAGGCTCCTTTACAGTTCTCCGAGCTTCGTTCAGAAGGAGAAAAATCGAATGGCAGAGCCGGTCCTGATGACGAAAGAAGGCGATGTCGTAACCATTCTTATGAATCGCCCCGAAAGCGGCAATCGCCAAACCGACGCCACATGGGCGAAAGTAACGGAGATGTTCGATGCCGCAGCGCGGGAATCGCGGCTGATTATCTTCAAGGGAGCCGGCGATGACTTCTGTCTTGGCCGCGAAGCTATGGGACAAGCCACGCCCGTACTCGAGGCCTACGCTGTGCGCGAGCGCAGTGAAACGATTTTCAATCTATACGGCGCATTTCGGAACGCCCGCGTGCCGATCATCGGCGTCGTTCACGGACGCGCCATCGGACTTGGCTGCGCTCTGGCGGCGCTTTGTGACATTACGATCGCCGGCGAAAGAGCGCGTTTTCAATTCCCTGAAACCGCTCATCGCATTATGCCGACCATCGCGTTTTCCGCCTTGATTGATCGGATGCCGCGTAAAGCCGCGAGCTTCATGATGTATTCAGCTCAGGAAATCGATGCTCACAAGGCGCTGATTTTTGGTATTGCCAGCGATGTCGTACCGGACAACGATCTCGACAACGCGGTCGCGAAGCTCGTCGAGCACTTGCAGAAGATGCCGTTGCCGGCGGTCCTCGCGCTCAAAGAATACGCCCGAAGCGCGTTCGCTATGAGCACGCAGGGCGCCACCGATTTCGCCCGGAATTTACACGCCACAGTGAACAGTTTTTCGGGAATGAAAGCCTGAGTAGCCTTTGGCACAGCGACACGAAGCCGT
>JBIOXP010000525.1:0-4716 GCA_044869705.1 Binatia bacterium
TGGGACTGGATGGGATTAGGCGCAAAGAAGTTTCACCGCACGCGGCTGCGCTATCATGGCGGGCTGGCGACAGGGTTCGAGAAGATACCGCGCTCGGTGCGGCTGCTGATGATCGAGCGGGTGGTCGCCCACAACATTACCTTGACCCGGTCCTCGGATCCATGGAACGACTACGAAGCCGCGGCCATGGAAATCGAGGCGCTCAAAAAGCTGGGCATGGACGTGGTCATCAACATCGTCTATTCGGTATCGCCGCGGCATACCGATGCGTATTATGCAGAACGGGCGCGCCAAGCCGCAGCCATCAAACCTTATCGAATCTGCTTCAAAGACGTCGGCGGACTGCTGACCCCGGATCGCACGCGCAGTTTGATACCTCTGGTCCAACAAAATATCGGCGCTGTGCCGCTGGAATTTCACGGCCATTGCAACAACGGCTTGGGACCGTTCAACTATCTCGAGGCGATGAAGCTCGGGATTGAGACGCTGCATACAGCGATCCCACCGCTGGCGAACGGCTCGTCACAGCCGTCAATCTTCAATATCGCCGCGAATGCGCGCGCGCTTAGCTTCAATCCGCTGGTGAACCTCCAGGCGATTGAGCCGGTGGAACGCCATTTCACCTACATTGCCAGACGCGAGGGTCATCCGATGGGAGCGCAACGCGAGTACGAACACGGGCAGTACCTGCATCAAGTGCCCGGCGGCATGATCTCCAACTTGCGCTATCAACTACGCAGCATGGGGATGGAAGATCGGCTGCAAAAAACTTTGGAGGAAGCCGGCAGGGTGCGCGCGGAATTCGGTTACCCGATCATGGTCACGCCGCTGGCGCAGTTCGTCGGCAGCCAGGCCGCGATCAACGTCATTACCGGTGAACGCTACAAAGAAGTAACTGATCAATCGATTCAGTACGCGCTCGGCCATTGGGGCAAAGAAGCGCCGGCCGTGATGGATCCAAATATCAAAGACAAGATTCTCGACCGCCCGCGCGCGAACGATTGGCGCAAATGGTCGCCGCCGGATCTGTCGCTGAAAGAGGTAAGGCAAAAATTCGGCGGGTCGGGAGTTTCGGATGAGGAACTGGTCCTCCGCGTGATCGCCGGGGAGGCGGCGGTCAAGGCGATGTTGGCCGCCGGGGCGCCGAAGGAATATGTCAGCGCCGATACACCGTTGATCAAATTGATAGGTGAGCTGAGCCAGCGCAAAGATGTGACCCAGGTTTATATCCGCAAAGGCGACTTCACTCTGCGATTGGAAAACCCGTCGATGCGTGCTCAGCGGTAGAGACTCGCATTGTGTCATCCTGAACGAAGTGAAGGATCTCGTCTTCGTCGCCGCAGGAATGGAGATTCTTCGCTTGCCGTCAGAATGAGGCCGTTGCGATACCGGAGATCAGGACCTCAAAAAAAAGGCCCGAGCTCTTGTGAGTCGGGCCTTTTCTGCAAGTGAGCTTCGCCTCTAATTCGAGCCGGACGCGTCAAGCGGTTCGAGTTTGAGAATCGATGCGCCGTGATTGCTGCCGACCCAGAAGGTTACGGGCGACGTCGTATTGTCGACGAAGACGCGGCGAATATTCGTCTCACGAGGCAGCAGATAATCGGTGAATTGACTGGTCTTGGGATCCAAGCGTGTGACGCGATCGGTCCACATGGAACCGATCCAGACCTCGCCGTTCTTATCAGGTACGACGTGATACGGGGCGCTCCAGGGAGTCGGCAGCTGCCATTCCTGAATTTGTCCGCTTTTTGGATCGAGCATGCCGACGCCATTGGCGCCGTATTCGGCGAACCACAGCCGATCTTGCGCATCAAATCTTCCACGCCTCGGACGGGTGCCTTGGGCGATGGTCGAATAAACCTTGAATTCTTTAGTTTTGGCGTCGATGCGCCCGATATTGTTAGCGCCGAACTCCAAGAGATACAGGTTGTTCTGACTGTCCGATGGAATGCCGTAAGCATTGATCGTGCGGCTCTCACCGGGAATTTTAAATTCGCCAAGATTTTCGTACTCACCCGTGGCCAGATCGACACGATAGATTGAATGCGTGTCCTGATTATTGGTCCAAACTTTTCCATCCACGTGGGAGTTCGTCGGGCTCACCATGGATTGCTGAGTGTGGTTGCCTTGCCATTCCTTCGGCACGGGGTAAACCGTAAACTTTTCCGCCTTGCGATCGAACTTCGCGATGCCGCCCTGATACATGAGCGACACCCAAAGGTTCTGATCTTTGTCGGACTGCAGATCGAGGGTTCCCCGTGGGAAACCTTTCTTCAGCTCGGGAATTGCGAAATCGGTGACCTTGCCGGTTTTCGGGTCGAGACGGCCGATGAACTGATCGCCGAAATCTGAATACCAGACCATGCCCTCGCCGTCGACGATCACGTCATGCGGCATAGCAAGCTTTCGCGGCAGATCGTATTCCGTAATGACCGTGCGTGTCGCCTTGCCCTTTGGACGCGGCAAGGTTTTCAACGGAAAACCCTGCTTGGAGTTGTAGCTGGCATTTACGTTGGTGAGCCATGTGCCGATCTCCATCGGATCGACGCCACGGGTGCGGTCACGCTGTACTCCGCCGACAGTGACCTGCGGCCGGAGCGGGGTGCTACCCGGAGCATAGGTCGACATGCGACGAAAAACCTGTACCCACTCGTCCGCGCTCTTGTTGGCTTTTACGATCCGGTCGATGGTGTGGCAGCCGTTGCAGCCCAATAGAAAACTTTTCTGCTGTTCCGTACCGGGGATGCTCAGCAGCCATTCCGCATCGGTGAGTTGCGCGGAGGGATTTTCAGCCCGCTTGAGCTTGAGATTGGCTGTAGCGGTTTTGCCGGCCTTGACATCGACCGATTGAGGCCCTTCAAGATCGTAACCGGCGGCGCGGATTTTTAACGCGTAGTGACCGGGCTCGAGTTTTTCGCTTGGAAAAGTGAACCGTCCCTTGGCATCGCTGACGACGTTAATGCTCATGGTCGAGCCATCCTTCTTGGCGCCGACAACCACGCCTTCCATCAGCTTCTCTTTTTGCGAGCTGACTTGCCCCGTCAGAGCGATTCCGTTGGCGTGAATCTCGGCGGCGCTAAGTAACGCTAAGACGAAAGTCGCTGCGCCGGTGAAGAATTTACGACTCTGCATGTGATTCCTCCTTAAAAGGCCGTTCTTGTGGACCCACGGGAAATCAGCCAAGCATTAGCACCGGATCGTTTCCGCCGTCAATCGCTTTTTGGTCTCTCCGCTTGAGAACTATCCGCGCGTGGGTCGAATCAACCGGTCCTCGATTGCCGGTCCGACTTTGATCCCCTGCCCGTGTGGTGTATATAAGGCGCGGGTTGCAGAACTGCCGGGTTGGCGGCAATACAATTGAGTTTGCGCGCAAAGGAGCATGCTATGAAAAATCGTCAATGGCGTTCGTCCTGGTTGCTGATCAGCGTGGTCGCGGCATTACTGGCGCTCTCGCCGCATCGGTTGAGCAGCCAGCAAACCGCAACTATAGAGATCGACAACGACGATATCGCAGGTGTGGTCACGAGCACCAAAGGTCCCGAAGCCGGCGTATGGGTCATTGCCGAAACCCACGAACTGCCGACGCGATTCGCCCGTATGGTGGTGACCGATGACCGTGGCCGCTATCTGATTCCGAATCTGCCCAAGGCCAATTATGACGTATGGGTGCGCGGCTACGGCCTGGTCGATTCGCCGAAGATCAAAAGCGCACCCGGCAAAATGCTCAACCTGAAAGCCATTATTGCGCCTAACGAAGCCGCGGCGGCGCAATACTATCCGGCGATTTTTTGGTACTCGATGCTGAAAGTGCCAAGTAAAGATGAGTTTGGCACCAAAGGCGAAATTCCCGCGAAGCTGACTCAGACAGACTGGCTGAACACGATGAAAAACAACGGGTGTATCGGCTGCCATCAGCTCGGCCAACTGTCCACCCGTACGTTCCCGAAAAATGTTCCGCATCCGATCCAAATGGGCACCTCGCAGGAAGCGTGGTTCCGCCGCATTCAATCCGGTCAGTCGGGCGAGCAGATGTTCGACGTCATGGTCAAGCAAATGGGCGGTGCGCCGCTGCGCTATCTTGCGGACTGGACGGACCGTATCGCCAAGGGTGAACTGCCGCACACCAAGCCCGAGAGACCACAAGGTGTGGAGCGCGGCATTGTCGTCACCACTTGGGATTGGCTCAACGACAAAAAATATCTGCACGATTTGATTGCGTCCGATCGGCGCTACCCGACAGTCAACGCTTATGGACCGCTCTACGGTTCCACCGAGTACAGCACGGACATCATTCCCGTCCTCGACCCGATCAAAAATACAGCGTCCACGCTCGTTGCACCGGTGCGCGACGGTATACCTGAAGCGCTCGGGCCAGGCCACGCGGCAAGCGATAAGCTGATGCAGCCTTCGCCGTATTGGGGGAGCGAGAAGATTTGGGACACCAAAGCGAATAATCACAATGGGATGATCGACCGAAAAGGACGCGTATGGTTTGCAGCGAGATTCCGCGACGCGAACAATCCCGATTTCTGCAAGAAAGGATCCGGCCATCCTTCCGCGAAAGTTTTTCCTCTGGAACGGACCAACCGCCAGCTTACGTTTCTCGATCCCAAGACCGGCCAGTACACATACGTGGATACTTGTTTCGGCAGCCATCATTTACAGTTTGGGTATGACGCCAATGACACTCTGTGGACCAGCGGCGGCGGGCAGGTC
>JBIOXP010000526.1:0-8014 GCA_044869705.1 Binatia bacterium
ATATGGCGCTGATTGCATCCAAACGGACATGACGTGTTTGCCTGCGGGAGCGAGCGATGGATCGGCGAGCGATGGAATCGTGATTTCCAAAAACGGCCGCTTTGAAAAACGGCCATACTTCGCATCGTCAGAGGCACGCTCCAGATAATCCAAAGTCGGACCGATATGGATAATTCCGCCGAGGGCTGCCTGATCGCCCGAGGAAAACCTTGGCAAATTATCCAAAGCGAGGTTAATTTTCGCGACGGTACCCCGGCTACGAATGTTTTTCACTTGCAATAAAAAGTGCGGATCCAGGGCCGTTGACTCTACTAGGCCAAGCAGCGTTTGTTTTATGTCCACGCCGGAAACGATGCGCTCTGCGCGGATTTCTTCACCGCTCTTTAGGACAATACCCGTCGCGGTGCCGTTGGCGGTGATTATCTTTGTGACCTCCGCTGCGCTACGAATCTCTGCCCCATAGCTTTTTGCGGCAGCCGAAAGAGCTTCGGTCAAAGCCCCGTTGCCGCCGCGGACGAAACCTGCCGTGGGAAGCGCTCCATTCGACTCGCCAAGCTGGTGATGCAGGAAATTAAAAGCGGTTCCTTGTTGGCGCGGACCAACAAAAGAAGCCAGCATGGCGCGCCCGGCCAATGCCGCCTTAAGCAAGTCGTTTTCAAACCATTCGCTCAAAAGATCCGCGATGCTCATCGGCAAAACGCGGAGAAACTCGTGCATGTCTCTTGCGCCGAGCCGATGAAACTTCCAAGCGAGTCGAAGAAATTTTGCGAGGTGGAAATTACGCGGATTGGCTTTGTTGGGGAGCGGCGCTTGATAGAGCATCGCGAGAAATTCCGAAAGTCTTTTTAATAGCTCGCAAAACGGCTGGAACCGATCTGCGTCGGATTTCGAATGCCTGGCGATCTCCTCAGCGGCATCGGGAAACTCCGGTCGGATGACAAGCCCTTGTCCCGCCCGTGCCGGCGCAAAAAGGAGAGGGGTGAGCGGGAGAAGCTTAAACCCGTGACGCTCAAGCTCCAAGTCTGAGATAATCTTTTTCGAAAAATTTCCCGCGAGATGCGCACAGGTAGGAACTTTATAACCCGGAAAGACTTCTTCAGTAACGGCTATGCCGCCGAGAATCGATCGGCGCTCGAGCAGCAGGATTTTTTTTCCGGCTTTGGCGAGATAAGCGCCGGTTACGAGGCCGTTGTGGCCGGCGCCAATGATGATCGCGTCGTAGTTCGCCACGGCTTTACAGCAGTGTGAGTTGCGTGTCTTTGAGTATTTCCAGAGCGGCAAGCCGGCCCGAGGCCGCCATGACTCCGCCGCCCGGATGCGTGCAGGCACCGCAGAGATAAAGATTCTTAATTGGCGTTCGGTACTTTGCCCAACCGGCGACCGGACGAAGAAAAAAAAGCTGATCCAAAGTGAGCTCGCCCTGAAAAATATTTCCTTCGGTAAGTCCGAATTCTTGTTCCAAGTCCCACGGCGTAACCACCTGGCGATGAAGAATAATGTCTTTTAGGTTTGGTGCATGTTCACTCAGCGTCTCAACGACGGTATCGCCGAGCGCCTCGCGTTTCTCGGGCCAAGTGCCGGTTTTTAGATCGTAAGGCGCGTACTGCACAAAAATCGACATCACATGCTTGCCGGGCGGCGCCATCGAAGGATCAAGCACCGATGGCAAGATAATATCCATGTACGGGCGGCGCGAAAATTCGCCGTATTTGGCCTCGTCGTAAGCTTGCTCGATATAATCGATGCTCGGACTGATCGAAATCGCGCCGGCGAGGTGCGGGCCAGCGCCGGGCATAGAAGTGAAATTAGGGAGCGAATCGAGCGCAAGATTCACTTTGGCGGAAGAACCGCGGATCTTAAAATTGCGCACCTGCTTCTTGAAATCCGGAGAGAGGCATTGTGAATCGATCATTTTCAAGAAAGTTCGTTTGGGATCGAGCCCAGAAACGACGACTTTGGCGTAAATTTCTTCGCCCGATGCGAGCACCACGCCGCAAGCGCGGCCACGCCTGATCAATACCTGATCCACCGGCGCCTGTGATCTGATTTCCGCCCCGTGCCGGCGCGCCGCATCCGCAATTACCCGGCTGATGGTTCCCATGCCGCCGCGCGCAAAACCCCAAGAGCGAAAAGCGCCGTCCAATTCGCCCATATAATGATGGAGCAGGACGTAGGCCGTACCGGGTGAACGCGGGCCCATGAAGGTACCGATGATGCCGCTCGCGGACATGGTCGCTTTGAGAACGTCGGTTTCGAACCATTGGTCGAGAAAATCGGCCGAGCTCATGGTCATGAGTTTGGCGAGATCATAAAAGTTCTCGCCAAAACGGCGAAAATGGCTGCCCAGGCGAGCAAGTCCGAAAAGATTTTTCGGATGCCAGCTAGCCGGCTCAGGCGGAATCATGGCGAGCAACGGCTTTACCGCCATCGCCATATGCACCATTAACCGGCCGTATTCCTCGTACGCTTCCGCATCGGCAGGGGAATGGCGCGCGATTTCCCGGCGCGTTCGCGCGTGATCGCCGGAGCGGAATAGATAGTCGCCGTTCGGCATCGGCGTGAAGGTGCTGTCGAGCGGAATGATCTCAAGATCGTAGTCTGGCAAGGCGAGCTCGCGAATGACCTCCGGGCGAAGCAGGCTCACAACGTACGAGCAAACGGAGTACCTAAAGCCGGGATAAATCTCTTCGGTAACGGCGGCTCCGCCGAGGACGTGCCGGCGCTCGAGTACGAGAACTTTTTTGCCGGCTTTGGCTAGATATGCGGCGGCGGTGAGGCCATTGTGGCCGGCGCCGATCACGATCGCGTCGTAATTTGCCATGGGAGAATTTGCTTAAGAGCGCATATTTGGTAATTTCGTCTGCGAAGTCAACGCAAAGCACTACAAACACGAAGCTTGCAATCGCGCGTCGCCGAATGCCTATTGGAACCCCCTTCCACTCTCGAACTGCGCCGCTTTGCGTGAGCCAAAACTGGCGCACTTGGTCGGGCTATTTTGTTGCCAGCTCCTACGATGTGGTGCACGACTACGAGTACCACGCGATTCGAAATTCCGCCGCGTTGATCGATGTTTCTCCTCTCTACAAGTACGACATTCGGGGGAAAGACGCGCTTAAGCTCGTGAATCGCGTAATGACGCGGGATGCGGCGAAATGTTCGGTCGGCCAGGCCCTTTATGGGTGTTTGTGTCAGGAAGACGGAGCCGTGATCCAGGACGGCACGGTCTTTCGGTTGACGGAAGATCACTTTCGCTTTCATCTTGCTGAGCCGAGTCTGCGCTGGCTGAGACTCAACGCGACCGGGATGAATTTGGTTATCGAGGAGGTTTCCGAGCAACTCGGCGCATTGGCGCTCCAAGGCCCCAATGCTCTGCGGATTTTAGAGACCCTCGTCGATGTCGATTTGGGCGGCGTTAAATTTTTTCGGCTCATCCCTGCAAAGATCGCAGGCGTTCCGGTGATTGTATCGCGCACAGGCTACACCGGTGATTTGGGATACGAGATTTGGCTCGAGGCAGTTTATGCCGAAGCGGTGTGGGATGCCCTTATTCAAAACGGTAACTATTTCGGTATCAAACCGGCAGGCATGCTGGCATTGGACGTCTCGCGTCTCGAGGCAGGCTTTATTCTGCTCGATGTCGATTACATCAGCGCCGAGAAGGCGATGATTCCATCACAACGTTATTCACCGTTTGAGATCGGACTCGCTTGGACGGTGGACTTAAACAAGAGCGATTTTGTCGGGCAACGGGCCTTGCGCCAGGAACGCTGTCCGGCGCTGTCACGCCAAATAGTGGGTTTGGAAATCAGTCTGCGTGATTACGAATATCTTTTTCAGCAGGTTGGCTTGCCGCCCGAGTTTCCGCTGGCGGCCTGGCGCGGCGGAGTGCCAGTCTATCGGGATGAGCGCCAGATCGGTCACGCCACCACCGGCGCCTGGTCGCCGATATTGAAAAAATACATCGCTCTGGCAACGGTGAACAAACAGTGCGCCGTTCCCGGAAAGGTCGTTCAAGTCGAGGTCACGGTCGAGCATCGACGCAAGACCGCGAGCGCGACGGTGGTAAAAACGCCTTTTTTCGACCCACCGCGGAAACGCGCGTTGGCGCCCCTTTGCGATTCAGTCTGATCGCGCAAGACTCTCCGACACGCCAGCGATTTAGCGCAACGGACGAACCTCAACGCCATGTCTGATCAGAAATTGTTTGCAGTCTCGGATGCTGAACTCGCCAAAATGAAAGATTGATGCCGCGAGCGCGGCACTCGCGCCGCCCTCAGTCAATCCGTCGTAAATGTGCTGAAGCTCGCCGACTCCGCCCGAAGCTATCACCGGAATGTTGATGGCGTTTGAGATCGTTCGGGTCAACTCCAGATCATAACCGGCTTTGGTGCCGTCGCGATCCATGCTTGTCAGAAGAATCTCGCCCGCTCCGTAGCTTTCCACTCGTTTGGACCATTCGCAGGCATCGATACCGCTCGGATTTCGGCCGCCGTGGGTAAATACTTCCCAGTGGTTGGCGACCCGCTTGGCGTCAATCGCCACGACAATGCATTGACTACCAAATCTCTCGGCTGCCTCTCGGACAAACTCGGGGCGGTTCACCGCCGCGGTGTTGATTGAAACTTTGTCTGCTCCCGCCCTGAGTAGATTCCGAATATCGGCGCTCGTGCGGATGCCGCCGCCGACCGTGAGCGGCATAAAGATCTGCTCTGCGGTCCGCGCGACCACGTCCAGAATGACGCCGCGATTCTCGTGCGACGCGGTGATGTCCAAAAAACAAAGCTCGTCAGCTCCATCGCGGTCGTACACGCGCGCGACTTCTACCGGATCACCGGCATCTCGAAGACCGACAAACTTCACGCCTTTAACCACCCGCCCGGCTTTGACGTCCAGGCAGGGGATAATGCGTTTTGCGAGCATGACTCGGTCAATCTAGCGGGGGGCCGGCAAATTCACAAGCCGGGATATGAGATCATCGGTGAATGCCTATCAATGGCAGATCAAATTTGAGGATTTCTCAGCGAAATCAACGAATTTGCTTTTGCGGTGTCGTGTCGAACATTTGTCATGAGATACAACCTTGGGCTTACCAGGGATGCTCTCTGATGGCTTTGATTGCCTGAAAAACCAACAATTGAGCCGGTGGCCTAAAACCTTTTGCGTAAGTAATACAACTTTAGGCTTGACAGAATCGCTATGCTTAGGCTAAAAAGGCGCCCGAAGTACTACAAAATACGTACGTACAAAAATCAGGGGGCAAAGGAGGCAAGGATGGACAAAAAGTTTTGGGTGCTGGGCGTCGCAACTTCGTTCCTTCTAGCTGCCGGCATCGCACGGGCGCAGAGCGTCGACGATAAGATCAAATCGCTCGAGCAAGAGCTCACGCAGCTAAAAGAGCAGCAGGTGGAGCTCAAGAAGGAAGCTACGGCAGCAGCGGCGGCGTTACCAACTTTTGAGTATCGGCCCGGCAATGGCTTGGAAATCGAGGCGGCAGATAAGTCGTGGGGAGTGCGTTTCACCCTTGAGTCGCATTTTCGCTATGAGTTCGAACATGGGCGCGATCAGCAAGGCAGGACACAAGGCGAGATCATGGGCCGGCGCTTTCGGCCCGGCATTTTCTACTGCATCAACAACTGTCTGTGGGAAATCGAGGCAACCCTCGACATGGACGGCTTTGGAACCGGCAACGGGAAAAATTCCTTGAACACAGGGACGAGCTCCATTCTGCAGCGTGGCGCGGTGAACTTTCACGCCGAGAACCTGCATCCCTTGTTGCCGACGGTTCAGTTTGGCATGGAAGTGCAGAACGCATTCGGCACGAGCTTATCCCGGCAGGGTTCCGGCTCCGTCGGTGCACAGGCGGAATACGATCTCATCAGCCGCAACAATGGTTTTAACACCGGCCGGGCCGGACAAGGGATGGCGCTCAACTGGGATGACCGATCCTTGAGTGGCATCGGCATTCCCGGTCGGATTGGTAAGTTCCAGCTGAGCATGTCGAGCATCGGCGAGGCCGATGACGGTCTATCGAGCTTCAGGGATGCCGGGAAGAATTTTAATGCCTATGGAAACATTCAGCCTTTCTCGCAGATCAAGAACAAATGGCTCAGGGGCTTGACATTTGAAGCTGGTAACTGGTTCTGCAACGTCGACGGCCGTCCACACGCGCAAGTAGACAGCGCCTGTTCACTTTTCAGAATCCAGGATCACGGGGATGGCGGCCGCCAAACTCTGATCACGACGGGTGATTTTGGGAAAGGCTGGGTCATGGCGCCCGGCGTGGGTATCGTTTATAACGTCGGCCCGAACACTCTGCGCCTCGCAGGGACCAAGGAATACGCGCAAGACCAGGGCGGTACAAGGGGAAGGAAGCGCTCACGCGGCTGGTTGATCGGCGATGACCTCTATATTTGGAGCCCGAAGGGGTTCTTGACAGGTTCATCCACGACCGCCGGCTCGATTCTGATCGGCACGCACTTCGAGCGCGCGGAAATCAACATCGATTGTAATGGCTCTTCGGGTATACCTTGCAGTGCTACGGGTATCGGAGGAAACATCACCCAATTCCACCGCAACAGAGTTCTTTTGCGAGAGTGGGATTTGTGGTACTTCATCGCGCCACGCATGAGCACCGGAATCAATATCCTCTGGTATGACGCGAGCAATCTCGATAACCGCGTCGGCCAGGCCGGCTATAACCTCGGAAAATGCGACAAGATCAACGGCGGCGCGACTACTGATTGCCGTTCAGGCAAAGGCGGCGACTGGGTCGATGTAATGTTTAATTGGCGCTACACGTTCTAGCAGAGATTCAGCCGATTCAAAAAAGGGGAAGCGTTAAGCTTCCCCTTTTTTTTGACAGATCAACGCGTACTGCAAAGTAAGCTTCCAGCCTCCGGGCCCTGGCCGACTAACTCATGGCATTATTCGCGAGGCCTCTTCAATTTATCCTTGATTAAGTCTTTAGGAGTAGGTATGTGTCCTACATGAAAAACCCATCGCTGGGCATCTTTGTCGCAATCGGCCTTGTCTTCATGACGGTGACTGCCTATATCCATAGCCCGGTTCACGCGCAGGTGAACGATGACTCACATCCCCCGGCAGCGCCCGAGTCGGCGATGACCACCGTCGGAGCAGTTGAGGAAGTCGTTCTGACCCCATGGGGAGTGACGTTCTCGGCGCGTATCGATACAGGGGCCGATCTATCGTCACTGGATGCTCGAGATCTTGTCGTGCGAAACAATGTCGCCGAGTTCAAATTGGGAAGACGTTGGGGTAGTCGAAGGATTCAGCTTCCGATTGTTGAATGGCGGCACATACAAACGGCCTCTGGAACCGAGAAAAGACCTGTGGTCGAAATCTCGATTTGCCTCGGTTCCAAATTGTTTCGGACCTTGGTGACGTTGAAGGACCGCTCGCAAATGCTCTATCCGTTTCTTGTCGGACGGACGGCTTTAAGCGGTAAATTTCTTGTCGACACTAGCCGATCCCAGGCGGTCCGACCCACGTGTCCGGTGGCGGCCCTGGCATCGAGTCAATCCGTGTCCCAACCCAGAGAGTAGTTGGTCCATCGTTCGCGCGTCCCTTCAGCTGGCGAGGCTACTGCGAAGCGTTCCATTCTCTAATTACAGCAACCCGTACAAAAGCTTTTCGTTGCCGCGAACTCATTCCCGGCGATGACTTTCCTTCAAGTTTAAGATCGGCGAACCGCGGGTTTCTCTCGTGACTACTCGACGGAGTACCTTCGCCCGGCGATCATGATGATGAATGAAGAATGCGCAAAACTACAACGATAGTGATCTTTCCCCGAGAAGAACAGGTCTTAGCGGCGCCCTGCTATAGTATTCGACCTTCATTTGCCCCCACCTACTCGCCAGCTGCTCATGGAGCATAAAAGAGATTCAGTCGTTAGGCGTGGCAGCGCTAAGACGAAAGTCGTGTTTTAGTGGTGGCTTGAAAAAAACCGCTTCAACGTACTCAAAAGAAGTTGTTGCAAGGAGCCAACCTGCTATGT
>JBIOXP010000527.1:0-5511 GCA_044869705.1 Binatia bacterium
TGCTGAACCATGCGCCTACACATGGGGTTATCCCATTGTGCTCATGTGAGGTCGAATTATGATCAATAGTATTCGAGGTATTTGCAGGCAGCGTGTCTTCGGCGCATTGCTTGGCGTGATTGCTTTACCCTTCCTGGGCGTGTCATCTGGGTTCGCCGGGTCAGCGCGCGAGCAAGTTCAAAGCGCTATTGAAAAGGCTACGGCGATCCTCAATGACCCGAGCCTGAAGTCCGACGCGAAAAAGAGCGAGCGTATCGAGCGCTTACGCCAGGTGATCTTTCCCAAGTTTGATTTTGCCGAAATGGCAAAGCGTTCGTTGGGCGCGAACTGGCAACGCCGCACGCCCGCAGAGCAACAGGAGTTCGTGAAGCTGTTTCGAGAGCTGGTCGAGAACTCGTACATCGACAATATCGATGCTTACAATGGCGAGAAGGTGAATATCGTCGGAGAGAAAGAAGAAAAAGATTTTGCTCAAGTCAACACCAAGATCGTCAATAATAAGGGCGAGGAATTTTCCGTCGACTACCGACTGCTGCAATCGGGCGGCGACTGGAAAATCTATGATGTTGTGATCGAGAACATCAGCATCGTGAATAACTACCGGTCGCAGTTCAATCGGGTGATCGCCAAAACGTCTTTCGAAGACTTATTGCAGAAGCTCAGGGACAAGCAATTTACTGCCGCCGGAAAACAGAAAACCTGACCCGCTAAGACAACGAGCCGCGCAATCAATGCGATAATAACGACGCCGCGTTCTTTTTCGACCGGTCACGTCGATCGATCCTGAGCACAAATAATTTCGTGCGCGTCCTGCGTGGCGCAGCGCGGAAGGCTGCGGCTTAGTGCCCGCGGCCGTTGCTTGATCATTTTTAATCCAGCTTCCTTTCGATAGTTCTTTTAATCATCGGTCTTGCTTAGCTGCGTCGGCAAATAGCCCGCCACGGAAACCTAAGCCTCGAAAAAGAGGGTCTGAAAAACGTTCGGCAGATGCGCAGGAAATTCCCTGCACCGACGCACAGCCGCAGGCTGCCGCTGTAACAAAAAGCGCTTGTGATTCGATAGTTACGGTTTTGGGCATGGGCTTTGCCCATAGAGCAGAAGTCGCTGAACGACCCGGAGAGGAGGCATAATGCATTTTCTAATCGGGAGTTTCCTGCCGAATCGTTTTTGCAAACGAGCAATTCCTGCTGATGTGAAGAGTTACCGGTGCTTGGTTGTGCGAGTTTCGGTGCTGGCGTTCTACCTCCTATTTACCGCGAAACCACTCATTGGCGAGAGCTATCAAAGCGATGCGGTCAAGGAGCATCAACTGGCGAATATTCGAACCGCGATCGAGTTACAACAGACGGGCATGAGTCAAGCGTCGCGTGACAGCCTGGCGGAAAGCATCGCAACGATCAGCGGCAAGCACCTGCTCGATCCGCTGCTGGTGATCGCCGTAATCCTGGTTGAAAGCCGGTTCGATCACAAAGCGGTCTCGTCCGCCGGCGCGCAAGGTCTGATGCAGGTTCAACCGAGTGTCGTCACCGCGTTGGCGGAGCGGGGCAAGATGCTGCCGAGTACGAAAAATATCAAAGACCCACGAGTGAACGTCGAACTCGGTGTTTCGTATCTTGCGTATCTCAAAGAAATGTTTGGCGACTGGAAATTGGCATTGACAGCGTACAATGCGGGACCATCCTCGGTGGCCAGGAAAATTGCCGCGAAGGAAAAACTCTCTTTCGACTATGCGCAGAAAGTTCTTTCCGTCCGGCGTGACTTGCGACAGCAGCTTGCTGCGCTCACCAACGGAAGCTCGGGAACCCTCGAAGACAAAATAACCGGCTAAGCTGCGTAGACGGACGGATACTCTCCTTAGATCGATCACTCCTCAAAAAAGCACCTCAGCTCGCGACCACGACTGAGCCGCGCGAGCACGTACGGGTTTTTTTCGGAAACCGTTCTGCTCGAAGCTAACGCATCGATTCTTTTCGTGGCACAGGCATTGCGTGTGTGCTTCTCGAAAGTAGGGCCGAACAGAGGTGCGCCATGTTTGAAGAACAAGACGAGCACTTGGAAGCCACGTTGGCGGATCTGATCGTCGCGTTGACGGAGGAAGCGGATCGTTTGATCCAGAACAGAAGGCAAGCACACAACTTCGTTGCTTATGTGCTCCTGAATATTTTAACTCACTCGGCGCCCGTTTCTCAGACGTGGCACTGAGGAAACGTTCATTCTGAGTTTCCGGGCGGCGCCTCCTGCGAGCGGTTCGCAGCCAAAAAGTTTAGGGAGGTTTGACGATGAGATTCGATCGAATCGCGTTGAAAGTAGGATTAGGCCTTGTGATCGCGATTCTTTGCAGCGCGGGAATGGCGACGGCGGCCGAAACACCCGCCAAGCCAAAAGACGGGAGTCACTTGAGCGACAAAGAATTAAAAGCTTTCGCCAAGGCCTATGTGGACTACCAGAACATTCGTCGCACGTACGCCCCCGCGCTCGAGCAGGCCAAAGATCCGGCGCAAAAGAAACAGATCGAGCAGGAGGCGAACGCGAAGATCAAGCGCTCTCTCGACGCGCAAGGATTATCGGTGGCCCGCTACAACCAAATCTTCGCCCAGGTCAACAGCAATCCGCCGCTGCGCAAGAGAGTGCTCCAGCAAGTGGAGGAAGAGCGAAGAAGATCGTGATCATCAATCTAAAGTTTTCGGGAAAAATTCTCGACGGCCAAAATTCTCGGCGGCGTCGCTGAAAAGCAACCATGCGGATCGCTGCCATCGGAGACATCCACTGCAATACCACATCGCACGATCTGGTCCGGTCGCTGTTCGCGCAGATCGCGCCGCGCGCCGATATCCTTCTGCTCTGCGGCGATCTAGTGGATTACGGACTGCCGGAAGAAGCAACCGTGCTGGCCAAGGAAATTTCCGGCCTAAAAATTCCCACCCTGGCGGTGCTCGGCAATCACGAATACGAGTCCGGCAAGGAAGATGAAGTGAAAAGAATCTTAACGGCTGCCGGCGCGACGGTACTCGATGGCGATGCGCGCGAAATCATGGGCGTTGGCTTCGCCGGCGTGAAAGGGTTCGGCGGCGGCTTCGGCGCGTGCGCCCTGGGACCCTGGGGCGAAGAAATGACCAAACAATTTGTCCACGAAGCGATTGCAGAATCTCTCAAGCTCGAATGCGCTCTCGCACGGTTACGCGCCGATAAGCGCATCGTGCTGCTGCACTACGCGCCCATTCAGGCAACCGTGGTCGGTGAGCCGGCGGAGATTTTCCCTTTTCTAGGCTCGAGCAGACTCGAGGAGCCGCTCGATCGCTATTCGGTCACGGCAGTATTCCATGGGCACGCCCATCGGGGCTCTCCCGAGGGGCGAACAAAGGCCGACGTGCCGGTCTACAACGTCGCCATGAAGCTGCTGCAAAATACTTTTCCGGACCAGCCGGGCTTCAGGATCCTCGAGCTCCCTGACTCCTAAAGTGTCATGCAAAAGGAAGACTTCACTACCAGCTCATCTGCAGTCGACCAGCGTGCCTTTTACACCGATGTGCTGAATGCGATGAACCAGTCGCGAATTCGCTATCTGGTTGGCGGCGGGTACGCTCTTGACCACTATACCGGCATCGCGCGGGACTCCAAGGATCTGGACCTGGTGCTTGAACCGGCCAATGCGCTCGCAGTTCTGCAGCTATTCAGCGGTCTCGGTTATCGCACTGAATTGTGTTTCCCTCATTGGCTGGGAAAAATTTTCGGCGACAATCACGTAGTGGATATCATCTTCAGCTCGGGCAACGGGCTCTGCAACGTGGACGACGATTGGTTTGAACATTCGCTGCCTGGAGAAATTCTCGGGACTGCGGTGATGTTGTGTCCGGCCGAAGAGTTGATCTGGACCAAAGGCTTCATCATGGAGCGGGAACGCTACGACGGTGCGGACATTGCACACGTGGTGCGGGCGCGCGGCATGGAACTAGATTGGGCTCGGTTGCTCCGACGCTTTGATCCCCATTGGCAGCTGTTGCTCAGCCATTTGGTCCTTTTCAGTTTCATTTATCCCTGCGAACGAGATCTGGTGCCCCGTTGGGTACTGAACGATCTCGTGCAGCGGATGCAAAGCCAAATCGCGGAGCATGCACCATGCGATCGGACCTGTCGAGGCACATTGCTGTCGAGATCTCAGTACCGCGTTGACGTCGAAACATGGGGTTACCAAGACGCTCGGCATCAGCCGATTGGCTCGATGACCCCGGAAGAGACGATGAACTGGACGAATGCGGGCGAGGAGCGATCCAATCGCAAGAAGAAACCTGCGGCGTAAATCTCACCCCTGTCACTTGCTCCAAAAGCTTTTTTACTGGTTCAGCTGAGTAAGTGAAAATCGTCTCTCCTGTCGGCGAAATCCCTTCAAAGACGCTTCGTTTTGATCGCGAGTGAAGTAGTATTCGAGAGATTCGGCGAATCCTTTAATTGGTACAGATTCTGCTCGGTGACTGGTGTGGCGGGTCATAGCGAACGCGCCCTCGCGCAGAGTTCGCGGTTAATGCGCTTTGGAATAGCTTGTCCACGTATTCTCTGCCGATGGCAGTGAGGCATCCCGCGAGAGTTCCTTGGCGATCGAGTGTGAGCGATGAAAGACGAAAAATCCGCGCGGTCGAACCAGGATGGATCCAGCGAAACCTCGCGCCAAACTGCCGAGGCGATCCGGCAATCGGTGCTCGTGGTCGATGATGAAGAAAATTTTCTTACCCTTCTCAAGTGGTTTTTGACCCAACGCGGCTATGATGTGTCAACGGCACTGAGCGCCGATGATGCGCTCGACATGGTTCAGAAGCAAAATTTCGACATCGCTTTGCTGGACATCAAGTTGGGCAGCGGCAACGGTCTGACCTTACTGGAAGAGGTGACCGCGCGCTCGCCCCGACTGAAAGTCATCATGATGACGGCCTACCCGACGGTCGGTTCCCTCAAGCAAGCATTCTCAAGAGGAGCGATGCGCTACTTGACGAAACCCGTCGATCTGCAAGAATTGACCGAAGCCTTGCGGTTGCTCTAATTGTTCCGAAAGACCGAGTTAACGAGTGTTCTTCAATCCGCAGAAGCCGCCAAAAGCGCAGCCGCTGTCCTCGATCCATAGTCGAGTCAGCCGCGGCGACTGAACCGAATGCTCCGGCCACCCACTCAGTTTTTCCGCTGGTTCGGTGAACCAACGGCGCTCAACGCCTACCTCGTTCGACTGATCTTTGTCGGCCTCGTGCCGATTCTGGTTTTTTCCGTTTTCATGATGGTGCTGTTTGCGCGCCAGGAGCAGGCGAATCGCCAGAGAGGCCTGGAAGATACCGCACGAGCGTTGGCGCTCGCCATTGACCGTGAGATGGACGCGTCGATTACCAATCTGCGGGCGCTGGCGACCTCCGAATCTCTCGATGTCGGCGCCGTCAATGTGTTTCGCAGCGTCGCCGCGCGTACTTTGCGTACGCAACGAAGCTGGAAAAGCATCTCGCTGTTCGATCCGCGCGGGCAGCGGCTTGCCCA
>JBIOXP010000528.1:0-13597 GCA_044869705.1 Binatia bacterium
GCGAAATACCGCGCTTCTGGATGCGCGAAGTAGACCCCGCATACCGACGCCGCCGGGTACATGGCGAAGCTCTCGGTCAGTGTGATTCCCGTCGCCGCTCCGACATCGAGCAGATCGAAAATGAGCGGCTTCTCCGTGTGATCGGGCTGGGCGGGATAACCCGGCGCAGGCCGGATGCCGCGATATTTCTCGGCAATCAGATCTTCAGGGCTAAGCCGCTCCTTTTTACCGTATCGCCAATCTTCGCGCGCCCTCTTATGTAAAAGCTCGGCGAAAGCCTCGGCCAGCCGATCCGCCAGCGCTTTGGCCATGATCGCGTTGTACTGGTCGTGCTCGCGCTCGAACCGTTCAGCCAGTTCCTGGCAGCCGTGCCCGGCCGTGACCGCGAAGGCGCCGATGTAGTCGATCCGACCGCTTTCCTTGGGCGCAATGTAATCGGCCAATGCGAGCTGCGGTTTACCGCTCGAATTCACCTTCTGCTGCCGAAGCGTATGGAAACGAGTTACGGTTTGGGTGCGCGTCGTATCGGAGTAAACAACGATGTCGTCGCCATCGCGGTTCGCCGGATAGAAACCGTAAACCGCATGAGCCGTCAGAAGTTTTTTGTCGACGAGCTCGCGCAGAAGTTCTTGCGCATTGGCAAACAGTTCGCGCGCCGCGGGCCCGCGTACCTTATCGTACAGCACGTCGGGATAATGTCCGCGCATTTCCCAGGTGTGAAAAAATGGCGACCAGTCGATATAAGGCACCAACTCCTCGAGTGGAAAATCTTTCAACACCCGGCGACCGAGAAACTCCGGCACGGCAATTTGATTTCGGTCCCAGTCGGTCTGTAATCCTTTTTGCCGCGCTTCTTCGTAAGGCAGCAATGGCGGCCCGGCCCGGCTTTCGAACTGCTCGCGCAGTTCCCGTTGTTCTCTTCGGTTTTGAGCATGGAGGGCGCGGCGCGCATCGGGCCTGCTGAGCGCGCCCACTACGGGTACCGCGCGCGAGGCGTCTACCACATGAATGGTCTCGTGCGCGTAGGCCGGCGCAATTTTCACCGCGGTGTGGCGCTTACTCGTCGTGGCGCCGCCGATCAGGAGCGGGAGATTCAAACCGCGCCGGTTCATCTCTGTCGCCACATGCGTCATTTCATCGAGGGACGGCGTGATCAGCCCGCTCAGGCCGATGATATCGGCTTTCTCTTCAATGGCCGTATCGATGATCTTATCGGCCGGCACCATGACGCCGAGATCGATCACGTCGTAATTATTGCAGCTGAGCACGACCGCGACAATATTTTTGCCGATATCGTGTACGTCGCCTTTGACGGTGGCAAATACCAGCTTGATGCGCTGATCGATGTTCTGCGCGGCTTTTTTCTCGGCCTCGAGGAACGGCGTGAGATAGGCTACGGCTTTTTTCATCACGCGAGCGCTTTTCACCACTTGCGGCAAAAACATTTTCCCGGAGCCGAACAGATCGCCGACGACATTCATGCCGTCCATCAGCGGGCCTTCGATGACGGCCAGAGGCTTGCCGTATTTGGCTCTTGCTTCTTCCACGTCTTGATCAATGAAGTCGGTGATGCCTTTTACCAGCGCATGCGATAAGCGTTCCTCCACCGGACCGTCCCGCCAGCTGTCGTCTCGCGCGACGGCTTTATCGGTTTTCTTCACCGTCTCGGCAAACGAGACCAGACGCTCGGTCGCATCGGAACGCCGGTTGAGCAGCACGTCTTCGACGAGCTCCAGTAGGTCCTTCGGTATTTCTTCATAAACGGCGAGCATGCCGGGATTGACAATTCCCATGTCCATCCCCGCTTTGATCGCGTGATACAAAAATGCCGAGTGCATCGCTTCGCGCACCGGATTATTGCCGCGAAATGAGAACGAAATGTTACTGACACCGCCGCTCACCTTGGCAAGCGGCAGATGCTGTTTGATCCAGCGCGCCGCTTCGATGAAATTGACGGCGTACGTATTGTGCTCTTCGATACCGGTGCCGACCGTAAGAATGTTCGGATCGAAAATGATATCCTGCGGCAGAAATCCAACTCTCTCGGTCAGAATCTTGTATGAGCGCGCGCATACTTCGATTTTTCGCTCGAATGTGTCCGCTTGACCGCTTTCGTCAAAGGCCATGACGACCACAGCCGCTCCGTAACGGCGGATCAGCTTGGCCTGAGCAATAAACTTTTCCTCGCCTTCTTTGAGGCTGATCGAGTTGACGATTCCCTTCCCCTGCAAGCACTTGAGACCCGCTTCGATAATGTCCCACTTCGAGCTGTCGACCATCACCGGCACGCGCGCGATATCCGATTCGCCGGCGATGAGCCTGAGAAATTTCTCCATCGCCGCTTTGGAATCGAGCATGCCTTCATCCATATTGACGTCGATGATCTGCGCGCCGCCCTCGACCTGCTGGCGCGCCACACTCACCGCCTTTTCAAAATCTCCGGCAAGAACGAGCTTTGAAAACATCGGCGAACCCGTGACATTGGTTCGTTCCCCGATGTTGACGAAGTTGGACTCGGGTCGGACGGTGAGACTCTCGAGGCCGCTCAAGCGCAGGTAGGGATCGAGTTGCGGCAGCCGGCGCGGCGGCTTAGCGCGGACCGCCTGGGTGATCGCTTTGATGTGCGCCGGCGTGGTGCCGCAGCAACCGCCGACGATGTTGAGCCAGCCGCTTTCCACCCACTCCGCCAATTGCGGCGCCAGCGATTCGGGCGTCTCGGGAAAACCCGTGGGCAGGAGCGGATCAGGCAAGCCCGCATTGGGATAGCTGCTCACGAAAACAGGCGCAATCCCGGCTAGCTCCTCGATCAGCGGTCGCATTTCTTTCGGCCCGAGCGCGCAGTTCATGCCGACGCTCAATAGCGGCACGTGCGAAATCGAATTCCAGAACGCTTCGACCGTTTGCCCCGTAACACCGCGATTGCTGCCCGGCTGTATGAAAGTCACCGAAGCCATTAACGGAACGCTCCTGTTCGTCTCATCGAAAAGCTTGGCGATCGCAAAAAACGCCGCCTTGGCGTTGAGCGTGTCGAAAATCGTTTCAACCAGGAGCAGATCGACGCCGCCGTCCAATAAACCGCGCGCCTGCTCGTAATAAGCGTCGACCAACTCCTCGTAAGTCACTCCACGGGTGGCGGCGCTTTGTACATCGGTTGAAATCGAGCACGTCCGATTGGTCGGACCGATGGCTCCGGCCACGAAGCGTGGCCGAGACGGATCCTTCTCCATTGCCAACTCGACGGCTCTTTTAGCAGCGTTAGCCCCGGCGAAGTTCAGCTCGTAGGCAAATGACTCGAGTCCGTAATCGGCCATGGAAATCGCAGTCGAGTTGAAAGTGTTCGTCTCGACGATATCCGCGCCGGCGTCGAGGTAGCGAAGATGAATATCGGTGATCAACTCCGGTTGGGTGATGCACAGGACATCATTGCAGCCTTTCAGATCGCGTGAATGGCTTCGGAAGCGCGCGCCGCGAAAGGCGTCTTCATCGAGTTTGCGCGATTGAATCATCGTACCCATAGCGCCGTCGAGAATCATCACACGCTCGGCGAGAATCTGCCGGATTTGTTTTTCACTATCGGTCATTTTTTGCTCTTCCCTCTGAATCTCGCTTTCGAGATGCCTGGCAGCTGTGCCCGCGCGACGAAAATTTCCACCGGGCGATTGCCGTTTCGCGCCAATCGCTCGCCCGCGAAGGAACCCGTCAAGTCATAGTCGATCGCTTCGACTCCACCGAGTCGGAACCATTTCTCGATCGTGGGTTGATCGAAGCCGAGCCACTGGTGCGCCATCTGTTCGCGCATCCATGCCTGATGGTGCTGTACCAGGTCGACCAAAATCACCGATCCGCCCGGACGCGTTACCCGGCAGAGCTCGCTGATTGCGCGCTCCGGCTCGGGCAAAAAATGCAGCACCATGACACAGAATACGGCATCGACACTGGCCCGGCTCAACGGCAGCTTCAGGGCATCGCCTTGACGAAATTCGACGTTCACGATCGCGCGCTCGTTTGCCACCGCGCGCGCGCGGCGCAACATCTCCTTGGACAGATCGATCCCGATGACCTGCTGAGCAAAGCGCGCCAGCTCGAAAGTTAACGTTCCCGTACCGCAGCCGATATCGGCGATGGTCAGGCGCCGCGGCAACAGTTTTTCGATCGCCAGGGAGGTCACGCGATCGTCAAAGTAACTTTTCCGAATCTTTTCCCAGTCGCCGGCCACGGATTCAAAGTAGCTCTTCGAGCGCTGTAGACGCCGGCTCCGGCAGTCGGCGAGACGCTCATGATCACGCTTGATCTCCGGAATACCTTCGAGCCGGCTGTGTAGAGACTGAAAAAGCTCCCGCGCGCTCTCCGGCATTTCGCGGCGTGCGGAAAAATAAACGCTGGTCCCCTCGCGGCGGTCTTGGACGAATCCCGCCGCGCGTAGAATCGAGAGATTGCGCGATACCGACGATTGCGCGGACTGCACGACTTCCTGGACCTCTCCCACCGTCAGTTCTTCTTCGCTGACCGCAGCCAGAATGCGCAGGCGCTGCGGGTCGGCTAGCGCTTTGAGGGCTCGGACGAACTCCATACAATTTGATCATTATATTTAGATATTGCGATAAAGCAAGAAACGGCGCCATTTCGGGGCGAAGCCGAGAGATCTTTCTTTTTATGTAGTTGAAAAATGCCAGATCTCTCGCGGAGTTTACCCTGAGGTATCGAGGCGGGTTCGGGATGACCACTTGGCGCAAAATGAGTTTTCGCACAGTCTGGCACAGCGAAAAATCTATCTTTTGCCGTTGCGGTACTTACGGCGCGGCGACCAGCCGGGAACTATGGCCTCAGCGCTTCCGGGCAAAGATGCCGGCGCGAAACGAGCGATCGCCTTTGTCGATGAGTTTGCCCTCGCGATAATACAG
Source organism: Binatia bacterium (assembly GCA_044869705.1). Lineage (GTDB taxonomy): Bacteria > Desulfobacterota > Binatia > UBA9968 > UBA9968 > DP-20. The sequence continues at coordinate 4,902 of JBIOXP010000528.1, forward strand.
CACCCGAAAATCGCGAAAGCTCTCGAGCAACTCATTATGTTGGAGTAAGTAATTGGGGTTTCTTGGGTGGCCGACTGCCTGCTGATCGATCAAGTAGGTCTCAAAAATAACCAAGCCACCGACTTTCAGCGCGGCTTTGATCACTGGCAGCAACGAGCGCTGGAGATAATCAATATTCACGATGAGATCGTATGCGGCGGCTTCGAGAGAGCAATTTTCCAGGTCGGCTTGCTGCCATGAGATCGACAAGGACTTCTTCCGCGCGCGCTCGGCTCCGTGAGCCAAAGCGACCGCAGAAATATCGACCGCGGTCACTTGGAAACCTCTTTCGGCGAGGAACAAGGCATGACGGCCGCTGCCGCATGCGATATCGAGGGCTCGTCCCGGCGGTACTTCCCAGCGCTGCGACTCGAAAATCGCTCGCAAAAACGGCGCAGCGTCTCGGTCCGTCTGTGTCTCGGCGTGCTGTCGATCCCATCGAATTTGATCCTCGCGCGACATGAGATCCCTCTGGTTCGGCTATACGGCGCGCGCCAGAGTCACGACGAAGACCTCTTTCGCGCCACCTCTTTTCAAGACTCGGCTACATTCATTGACGGTCGCGCCCGAAGTGTACACGTCGTCCACCAGCAAGATGCGTTTGCCATCGACGGAGCGATCGGCGGTGAGGGAAAAAGCGCGGCGCACGTTTTTCCGCCGTTCATCCTCCGGCAATTGTGTCTGCGGCGGCGTCGGTCGGTCGCGTCGCAGCACAAACGGATCCACCGGCACGCTGCAGGCTCGACTGATCTCGCGCGCGAGCAACAGGGATTGATTGAAAGCGCGCCAACGCAATCTTTTTGGATGGAGCGGCACGGGCACGATGACATCGACAAGACAACCCTCGAGAAATTCGCGGCAGCCGAGCGCCATCAATCGCCCCAAAGGCTTACCCAAAGAAACCTTGCGGCCGTATTTGAATTTGTGCACGACCTGCCGCACAGGATCATCTTCGATTTCCTCCCGCGGGTAGCAGGCCCACGCGCGCGCCGCGGTAAAGCGCGGCGGACGAGAGAGACAAGCACCGCAGGTATGGTCTTCTCCTGCGCTGTCCGGAAATGGGCGCCCGCACCAATTGCACAATGGATGAGTAATTGGGCGGATCTGCGCCCGACAATCGGCACAGAAATATTCAGCATCACGGCCGCGAATTCTGCGGCTGCAAGCCCGGCAGCGCGGCGGATAGAGAAAATCGACCGCCCAGTCGAATCGATCTACAAACGAACGGTTCTCGCAAAACTCCATGCGCACGGCACTCTAGCAAATCCAGAGCTTCGCGCAAAAGCGGCAATGGCGACGGCAAAGGCGAAATAGCGGTTACGAGCGGCGGATTAACGATCGGCCGGTCATCTCTTGCGGCTGCGGTTGCTGCAAAAGCTGCAGCAGTGTCGGGGCGATATCGATTCCCGTGCCTGGATCGAGGTAAGCGTTTTTTCGTTCCTCGTCGATCAAAATCACCGGCACTGGATTCGTCGTGTGGGCGGTGTGCGGCATTCCCGTATCGTAGTCGATCAATTGTTCGATATTGCCGTGATCCGCGGTGATAATCACCTTGGCCTTTTTGCTGAGTGCTGCATCGACCACTTTGCCGAGACATTCGTCGATCACTTCTACCGCTTTTACGGAGGCTTCGAAGTTCCCCGTATGCCCCACCATATCGGCGTTCGCGTAATTCGCGATCACTAGGCCAACCTCTTGCTCCCGCAAAAACTTCGTTAACGCTTCGGTCACCGGCCGAGCGCTCATTTCAGGTTTGAGATCGTAGGTCGGAACATCTTTTGGCGAAGGGATCAGAATCCGCTCCTCGCCGGGAAATTTCTTTTCTTCGCCGCCGTTAAAGAAATAAGTGACGTGGGCGTACTTCTCGGTCTCGGCGATGCGCAGCTGACGAATGCCGGCTTGGCTCGCGAGCTCTCCCAAAATTCTTCTGATCTCCCGCGGCGCATAAGCCACGGGCAATTTGAAGGTCTCGTCGTAGCGGGTCATTGTCGTGTAGCTTGCGAGCCGCAATTGCCGCTCGCGTGAGAACTCGCTGAATCCGTCCTCGGTAAATGCCCGAGTCAATTCCCGCGCCCGGTCCGCCCGAAAATTAAAAAAGATCACTCCATCGCCGTCCCGGACCAACCCGTCGGGCACGATGCCTTCGATCACCGTCGGCAAAACAAATTCGTCCGTAACTTTTTCCTGATAACTCCTGCGGATCGCTTCGAGCGCTGAAGCGGCTTTGTTACCGACACCCTCGGTCAAGCAGCGATAGGCTTTCTCGACGCGATCCCAACGCTTGTCACGATCCATCGCATAGTAGCGGCCGCAAACCGTGGCGATTCTAACGTTGGGAAAACTTTTGAGCTTCTCGTTTAAGGCGAGAACAAATTGCTCGGCGCTGTGCGGCGGCGTATCGCGACCGTCCAGAAACAAATGCAAGTAGACTTTATCGAGTTTCTCTCGCCGCGCCATCTCGAGGAGAGCCTCCATATGAGCCTGGTGGCTATGCACGCCGCCGTCGCCCAGAAGACCCATCAAATGGAGCCGATCCCCGTTTGTTTTGGTTTTGCGTAGAGCATCGAGGAGGACGGGATTTTTAAAAAAACCGCCTTCGTCGATATCTTTGTGGATCAGGGTCAAATCCTGATAAACAATCCGCCCCGCGCCTAAAATCATATGGCCGACTTCGGAATTGCCCATTTGCCCGGCCGGCAAACCGACATCCGTTCCCGACATCGACATGCGCGAGTTCGGATAATCTCGCAAAAGCTTGTCGAGATTGGGCGTGGACGCGTTGGCAATGGCATTGGCGTCTTTTCGCGGATTGATGCCGAAACCGTCGAGGATCACAAGAATGACGGGTTGCATGAAGTCGAAGCCTTTCTTGCCGGGCGACGGCATCAGAATTCCCGCTCGGCTCGAGCGAGCAAGCGTGATTACGCTCAGGACAACTGTTCGTTGTCGATCTGAAACTGCTCGATGAGCTTGGTGTAAGCTTCAGGCAGCGCGACTCTCGGCGCGTGACCCCACAGCGCATCAAGATCGTAGAATTCGCGCACGGGCTCGTAGAACACATGCACGATCACATCGGAGAAATCCATGAGTACCCAGTGGCCTCGCTGCGTTCCTTCGACCGCATACGGTTTGACCCCCTCATCTGCCGCGTTCTCTTCCAGGCCTTGCGCGATGCTTTGTACCTGGCGATCCGAGCGGCCTGAGCACAAAATGAAATAGTCCGCAATCGACGTTAGCGCGTGAACGTCCAAGACCACCAGATCGTAGGCCTTCTTTTCGAGAGCGAGGCGGGTCAAAAGCAGGGTCTTATCCCAGGAACTGATCTCGTTCGAGGCGGTCACCGGTTTAAGCTCCGTCGACGTATAACTGGCGCCGCTTGATATACTTTTCCACCACCGGGGGCACTAAATAGCGGATCGATTTTCCGCGTTCGACCAGCGCGCGTATCTCCGACGCCGAGATGGCGATATCCGTAAGCTCAATAAAAAAAACCCGCGTGCCACTTCGATGCTTGTAGCTCCTACTCTTGAAATCATAACAAAACAGTTTTTTTACAGCAACGCCGGTTCCTTTAAGTGGATCACGCTCTTTGCTCCCCGGCCGTGATGTCACGATGAAGTTACAGAGCGGAAAAATTTCCGCATAATCTTTCCATTTGGCGATTTCGCGAAATGCATCCAGTCCAATGATGAAGTAAAGCGTGTCCTCGGGACTTTTCCGTGCGGCAAAGTAGCGCACGGTATCGATGGAATAGGAAACGCCCGAGCGCGAAATTTCCACGGTGGACGCTTGGAAGCGCGGATTGCGAGCTACGGCGAGACGCACCATCTGTAAGCGATCCGCCGGAGGGGTTGACGTCTGCGCCCGCTTGAATGGCGGAATAGACGCGGGGATGAAATAGACGCGATCCAAGTTATAGGTTTCGGCCACCTCCTCGGCGCTGCGCAGATGTCCCCAATGGATCGGATCGAAAGTGCCGCCGAAGAGGCCGATCTTCATGCTGCTCGAGAAATGGCGCAGTCGCCGAAAACGGCGCTCACTGCGGCACTGCTGACAAGATCGCGAAATGACAACACCCGAGGCGTACGTTCTTTCATCCCCTCACCCTCCTCCTTGTGCCCGCGCCTATTCTCGGATTTGCCCATCACCAAAAACGATGAACTTGGTGGTCGTCAGCTCCTCCAAACCCATCGGGCCGAACGCGTGGATTTTGCTCGTGCTGATGCCAATCTCCGCGCCCAAGCCGAGCTCGCCGCCGTCGTTGAAACGAGTCGAGGCGTTCACCAGCACGGCTGACGAGTTGACCCGCTCGACAAACTCCCGCGCCTTCTGATAGCTCGCGGTGACGATGGTTTCGGTATGCTCTGAGCCGTAACGTTCAATGTGCGAAACCGCCTCATCGAGGTCGCGCACAACGCGCACGGCAAGAATCAAATCGAGATACTCTTCGCTCCAATCCGCTTCGCGCGCGGGGACGATGTTGGCCGCTAGGGCGCAGGTTCGTTCGCAGCCGCGAATCTCCACGCCCGCGGCTTGAAATTGAGCGATCATGGGCGGCAAAAACTTGGCCGCAATCGCTTCATGCACCAGTAATGTCTCCATGGCGTTACAGACCGACGGCCGTTGCACTTTCGCGTTGAAGCAAATCCTTTTGGCCATTTCCAGAGACGCATCCGCCTCGATATAGACGTGACACACCCCTTTGTAGTGCTTGATCACCGGAACTTTGGAATTTGCGACCACGGCGCGAATGAGATCCTCGCCGCCGCGTGGAATGATCAGATCGATGTAATCCTCGAGCTGGAGCAATTCGTTAACCAGCGCATGATCCTTGTGCGCGACGATTTGCACGGCATCCTGCGGCACGCGCGTTCCCGCGCACGCCTCGCGTAGCACTCTGCCGATCGCCTGGTTGGAGTAATGCGCTTCGCTGCCGCCGCGCAGAATCGCGGCATTGCCGGACTTCAAGCAGAGCGCGGCTGCGTCGGCGGTCACGTTAGGGCGCGCTTCATAGATGACGCCGATCACACCGAGCGGAATGCGCATCCGGCCCACCTGAAGGCCATTCGGCCGCCGCCACATCTTTGTGATCTCATGAACGGGATCCGGCAAGGCAGCGACGTCCCGCAATCCCCTCGCCATTGATGAGATCCGGCCGGCATCGAGCGCGATACGGTCGAGCACAGCGCGGCTCACGCCGGCATTTTTTGCCGCCGCCAAATCCTTCTGGTTTTCGCTGATCAGGAGCGGACTTCGTCGTTCGAGCTCGTCAGCCATCGCGAGCAGCGCTTGGTTCTTTTCGGCGGCCGAAAGCGGCGCCAGCTGGCGCGCCGCAGATTTGGCGCTTTTGCCGAGCCGAAGCGCTTCTTCCTTCAATGACAAGTTTTGCATCACCGGCCGTCTACAGCACAACGAGATCATCGCGATGGATGATCTCATCGTAGGCTTTGTAGCCAAGAATTTTTTCAATCTTGCTTGTATGCAATCCCTTGATCTGATTCAACTCCTGCGCGCTGTAATTGACCAGCCCGCGGGCGAATTCCTGACCGTTCAGATCGACGCAGCGTACGCAGTCTCCGACCCCGAAGGCACCCCTGATTTCTTTGACGCCGGAGGGAAGCAAGCTCTTCCCCTTGTGCACCACCGCTTCATGCGCTCCGGAATCGACGACCACATCGCCCGCCGGTTTGAGGTTGTAGGCGATCCAATGCTTGCGGTGCGTCAGACGATTTTGGTCAGCTAGGATCAGAGTACCGGTTTGCTGTTCGGAGTCGAACACTCTCTCGATCGCGCCGCCGCCCAGCCCGCTGGTAATAATCGTTGGAATCCCGCCGGCGGCGGCTTCCTCGGCGGCGGCGATTTTGGTCGCGATTCCGCCGGTACCGAGAACACTTCGGCTTGACCCTTCAATGGTAACTTTCATTCCCTTGACGTCTTCGACTAGCGCAATCAACTGCGCATTCGCGTGCACCCGTGGATCGCGATCGTACACGCCTTGTACATCGCTCAGGATCACCAACAAATCGGCGCTGAGCAACGTCGCCACGAGGGCCGATAAGTGATCGTTGTCGCCGAACTTCATTTCTTCCACCGCCACCGTGTCATTCTCGTTCACGATCGGGATGATCGATGATGCCAAGAGCATCTGAAACGTATGCTTGGCATTGATGTGGCGCTGCCGATTGGCCAAGTCTTCGTGCGTCAACAGAACTTGCGCCACGCTTTTATCGAACTTGGAAAAGTGGCGCTCGTAAAGGGCCATCAATTTGATTTGCCCGACGGCGGCGAGCGCCTGTTTTTCCGGAATCGTCTTCGGCCGCTCGGTTCGCCCGAGGCGCGTCATACCGGCCGCTACGGCGCCGGAGCTCACAATGACAACTTCCTTTTTTGCCGAGTGTAAATCCGCCAACTCGCGCACCAGCCCACGAACCCTGGATTCTTCAATACCCGCTCGCGAGGAAAGAATTTGGCTCCCGACCTTGACGACGACCCGGCGCGCGCGGCGCAAGATTTCCTTTTTATATTCCAGCGCGGTCATGGGTCGTCTCGCTTTGCCTGAGCGCAGCGATTCTTCGGCCGATAGTTTGCACCAGCGCCTGGACCCCCTCGGTGGTTGACGCGGAGATCGCGGACAGCGGGCGATAACGCTCCGGAAGTTCTTTTGCGACGATCTGGGCTCGCTCTCGAGCTTCGGCTAAATCGATCTTGTTGACGACGACGATTTGTGGCTTTTGCGCCAGCGCCGGATCAAAAAGCGCCAGCTCATGGTTCACGATTCGCCAGTCCTTGAGCGGATCCTCGGGATCGATCCGTGCTCCATCGATCAAATGAACCAATAAACCCGTGCGCGTGATATGGCGCAGGAATTTGTCTCCCAAGCCGTGGCCTTCATGGGCGCCTTCGATCAAACCCGGGATATCGGCAACGACGAAGCTTTGGTCGTCGTATCCAACGACGCCGAGATTCGGCACGAGCGTGGTAAACGGGTAATCGGCAATTTTCGGACGCACTGACGAAATCACAGAAATCAAAGTTGATTTGCCGGCATTGGGCAAGCCGATGATGCCGACATCCGCCAACAGGCGCAGCTCGATATCCAGCTCACGCTCCTCTCCTGGCTCGCCGGGTTGAGCGAAGCGCGGACTCCGGTTGGTCGATGAGACAAAATGCGCGTTGCCCTTGCCGCCTCGGCCGCCGGTCGCAACAATGACCCGCTCACTAGCGGCTTGCAGATCACCGATCAACTCACCCGTTCCGGCATCGCGGATGATCGTTCCGACCGGGACCTTGATGATGCGGTCGTCGCCGCGGTGGCCGTGACAGTCGCTGCCCATGCCATGTTGTCCGCGGCCAGCTTTGTAGAGTTTCTGATAACGGAGGTCGAGCAGCGTCGTGAGCTGAGGATCCGCCACGGCAAGCACATCACCGCCGTTGCCGCCGTTGCCGCCGCTCGGACCGCCGCGCGGAACAAATTTCTCGCGCCGGAAACTGACGCAGCCGCGCCCGCCATCCCCGGCAACGACACGAATTTTGACTTGGTCGATGAACTTCATGAGACACTGCCTTCAATGGGCAGCTGTCAGGTATCAGCGGAGTAACTCCTTGCTCCTACTTGCTCTAATTCTGCTAAGTTTGAATTTCACTTCACTTTTGTTTTTTCCAGAGGACAAAAAAAAAGCCCCGAAGAGGGGCTTTCGTGAACCGATGCTCATTGTTACTGAGCTGGCAGCACGGCAACTCGCTTGCGTTGTTTATCCATGTGCTCGTAGCGCACGATCCCGTCAATCAACGCAAACAGAGTATAATCACGCCCCATTCCGACGTTTTTCCCCGGATGAATACGGGTTCCGAGCTGACGCACGAGGATATTTCCGGCGCGCACCGATTCGCCGCCGAAAACCTTTACGCCACGGCGTTGGCCTTGACTGTCGCGGCCGTTGCGAGAACTACCACCCGCTTTCTTATGTGCCATAATTTGCTCCTCACTCAGGCTTCGATCGCGGTGATTTTCAAAGCCGTCTGATATTGCCTGTGACCATACTGGCGGCTGTAGCTCTTGCGGCGTTTCTTCTTGAAGACGATAATTTTTTTGGCGCGCGCCTGGTCGACGATTTCGCCGGTGACTTTGGCGTTGGCAACCAGCGGCGCACCGATTTTCACCTCGCCATTGCCGCCGATAAACAAGACATCCTCGAGAACCACTCTCGCGCCGATTTCGCCAGCGAGCTTTTCTACTTTGACGACGTCGCCTTCGGAAACGCGGTATTGCTTGCCACCCGTTCTGATCACTGCATATTTCATAGAATTTGATTCGAACCTAAACGTCTAAAGGAAAATCCCAGCAAAGTCAACTAAATCGGCGCAGCGGACCCTGTCACGATTATTCAGGCGCTAGGCGAGCCGCGCTGAAAACGGACCCGCCTCGAATGCCTGGTTCCGGCGTGTTCAAGATCAGATCGCCGCTATTGTTTTCGTCATTTTTTCCGACTCTCTGTCATCAACGCATAATCTTCGCAGATTCGGCTCCGTTACCATGTCTCCGCGCGACCACCCTGCACCCACCAGTTGAGTCGTGGCTCGATGCCGAGCTCATATCCCTTATGATGCGCTTTCGCGAGCTCATAGCATTTTTTTGCCAGCGCGATATCGATAATTCC
>JBIOXP010000529.1:0-13498 GCA_044869705.1 Binatia bacterium
ATATGCGCTCGAGCATGCTGGAAGTGCTCAGGCAGGATTACGTTCAAGTGGCGCGCGCAAAAGGCCTCCAGGAAAAAATCGTGCTCCTCAAGCATGTCCTGCGCAATTCCTTGATTCCCCAGGTCACGCTCCTCGCTGATATTCTACCAGGACTGATCGGGGGCAGCGTTATCATTGAAACAATGTTTTCCATACCCGGTCTGGGGCAGTTGGGTTTCGAGTCGGTACTGGCGCGCGATTATCCGACGGTCCTGGCTTTGTTCACCGTAACCGCGGTGCTGACTCTGATCGGCATTCTTATTTCCGATCTTCTGCTCGCCGTCGTCGATCCGCGAATTGCCTTCGGCCGCCGTCAGCAATGAATCTTCAATCGCCGACAGCTCCGCTCCAACCTAAGGACAAACCGGCCGGCGCAGAAGAGACCAACGTCGCCGAGGGACTCTGGTCGGACATCTGGAGGCGCTTCAAACACAATCCGATCGCGCTTGCGGGTTTTTACGTCGTCTGCCTGCTCGTATTCATGGCGCTGTTCGCGGATTTTATCACCAACGACAAACCGTACTATTTGAATTATCAGGGCGAAAGCTATTTCCCCATTCTACGCAGCTATCTCGTCAGCGCCAAGCTGGCGCAGTGGCCGGCAGAATTGCTCAACGTCGATTTCAAAAAACTCGACGGCGCTAAAGCCTTGTATCCGCCGATTCCGTATCGGCCGAGCAACATAAATTTGCTCGAACCGCTCGAACCGCCCTCCGCGAAACATCTTTTCGGCACGGATAAGTTGGGCCGTGATGTGGCGGCCGGCATGATCCACGGTTCGCGCATTTCTCTCTCTATAGGCTTCGTCGCGGTCGGCATTGCGGCAATGATCGGCGTGATTCTTGGCGCGATCGCCGGCTACTTCGGTTCGTGGACCGACCTGGCGATCTCGCGAGTATTTGAGATTATGCTGTCGATCCCGACCTTTTTTTTGCTGATCACGATCGCGGCGCTGCTGCCGCCCAGCATTTTCCTGACCATGGCGATTATCGGCGCAACCAGTTGGGTTGGAATGGCGCGCTTTACCCGGAATGAGTTTCTCAGAATTAGAAATCTGGATTACGTCACGGCGGCGGTCGCGCTCGGCGTTTCCAACCGCAAAGTCATGTTCAAACACATTCTCCCCAACGCGTTAGCGCCAGTAATCGTCTCGGTGGTGTTCGGTATCGGCGGGGCAATTCTGGTCGAATCGAGTCTGAGCTTCCTGGGTATCGGCGTGCCCGCCGAGTTGGTAACCTGGGGATCGATCCTGCAGGAGGGCAGCACCACGACCTTTGCGTGGTGGTTGGCGGTGTTTCCCGGGTTTGCAATTTTCATCACCGTGCTCGCCTACTACCTGGTCGGGGAGGGGCTCCGAGAAGTACTCGATCCGCGTTTGCGGGGCTTGCGCTAATTGCGCTGTTTCTGTTAGTCCGGGTGCGTCACCGCCGATCGCGGAGAAATGCACATGCAAGGCGCTCATCTCTGCGCCGTCTACTTTGCTCGTTTCCTATCGGCCTGAGGCATTTGGCTCCTTTCCCGGGCGAGCGCCAGGTGAAGAATCACTTCGCGGCTTGGTGAATAATCCGGTTTCCGGGAGAACAACTCTCATGGCGGAAAAAACTCTCGATGAGATCAAAGCCGATATTTTACATCGCGCGGGACGGATCAATCCGTTCGAGCGGGTGAGACGCGAAGATGTCGAGCAGGTGGTGAGTCGGCTTTCGAGTCTCGAGCCCGATCTGTGGGGCAAAGAGTGGGGAAAAATAGGATCGAAGTACGAATCGCTCGCGGACGAGCAGCTAAGACAGGGTAAGAGCAAGGAAGCAGGCGAGACTCATTATTTGGCCTATGAGTATTTCCGGATCGGGCGCTACCCCGTACCAAGCAGTCCGGAGAAGATGAACTGCTACAAAGGGGCACTGCGCACGTTTCTCAAAGCCGCGCCGACCATGGAACCTCCTCTCGAGCGGGTGGAGATTCCGTTCGAGGGCAAGAAGGTCGTCGGCTATTTACAGATTCCGAGAGGAAGCGCTCGCCCGCCAGTGGTGATGCACTGGGGCGGCGTCGACGGTTGGAAAGAAGACCGCCGGAGCAATAGCGATGTGCTACTGCGAACGGGGCTTGCCTGCTTTACCATCGACATGCCGGGCGCCGGCGAGAATCCTTGCCTCGGCAGCGACCTCAAAGCCGAGCGCACGTTCTCGGCAGCGATCGACTATCTCAAAACCCGCAAAGATATCGACAGGAAACGGATCGCCTGTATGGGCGGGAGCTTTGGCGGATACTGGGCGGCGAAACTGGCGCACGTCGAACCGAAGCGGTTACGCGGAGCAGTGAACTGGGGCGCGGGAGTTCATCGGACCTTCCAAGAGGAATGGCTCCGCCCGGCCTTGACCTTGACCGCCTCGCAGTATCTCATGGGGCCCGCCAGTCTCCTCGATGCGCGTTCGTACATATTCGGCGTCAAAACGCTCGAAGAAACGCTCAAGATTGCGCCGAGCTTATCGTTGGTGGCGCAGGGTTTGATCGATCAGCCGTGCGCTCCGCTCCTTTGCATCAACGGCAAGGAGGATGATCAACATCCGATCAGCGATCTCTATCTTCTCGCTGAGCATGGCAGTCCGAAGGATCTGCGCATTATTGCCGGCGCTGGACACATGGGCCGTAAGAAGGGCGAGTCCAACGACGAAGTCGTAGCGATTATTGCGAGGTGGCTGAAGGAGAAACTTGCATGAATCTTCCTCTCACCACGAAGCGATTCATGCATATCGCTTCGCTACAGGAAATGAAAACGCCTCGCTCAGTGGCGACAATCCCTCGATACGCGCTGCGCGCTACTCGGGAAACCGGTTAAGACCGAGGATCCTGAGTAAGCACGGCCGCGCTGCCGTAGCGAAGGACGCCGGTCTTTTCGAGGAGACACGAAGGACACAAGTTCGGATAGTTCAAAATATTTCCTTTCAACTGTGTGATCTTCGCGTGCTTCGTGGTGAAGCATTCTGTCGGTGAAATCTGAAAGTCACAATCGAACGGAGGAAAAATGGCACGGATTGCCACAATCACCAAAAAAGAGGATCTGGCGCCACAAGACCAGAAGATCTATGAGGCCATTGCCCAGAGCCGCGGAGTGGTCGGCGGGCCTTGGCTCGCGTTATTGCACAGCCCCGAGTTGGCGCAGCGCACCATGGACCTGGGTAGCTACATTCGCTTTGAATCGACTTTGGAGCATAAAGTCGTGGAGTTCACCGCGCTGGTCGCGGCGCGGGAGCTGGACTGCAAACACGAGTGGGCGGCGCATATTATGCACGGACAGAAAGCCGGCATTCCGATGGATACCATTCGCGCCGTTTACCAAAAAAAAGGGACGGAAAGCTTTTCTTCAGAAGATGCGCAGATTGTCAGCTTCGTGCGCGAGATGGTCCATAACCATCGGGTCAGCGAAGCGACTTTTCAGGCGATCTACGGTCGGTTTGGAGAGAAGGGCATGGTCGAGCTTACTGCGACGATCGGTTACTATGCGATGCTCGCTTGTACACTCAACACCTTCGATGTCTATACTTTTACGCCGCCGCAAGATCTGAAGATTTGAACGGACATTGCCTTTAAGCGTATTCGCTCAACGACACTGTCATCCTGAGATTTGAGCCAAAGCATGCCAATTTAATCACGATGAAATCGTCGCTGACTGCGAAAACGTGTCATTTCGAGGCGGAGCCGAGAAATCTTTCTTTTTATGTAGCTGACAATGCAAGATCTCTCACTTACGTTCGAGATGACAAACTGGCCGAAACATGAGTTTTCAGTCTGGCGTTGGAGATGACCATGGAGGCGCAGCTGGGTCTTCACAGACTCTGTACCTCGCAATAACAATGCTGTTGTATGCTTCAGGTGTGATTAGCGGAGCTAAGGCAATTTACCAGGAAACTAGAAGCAGGAGATATTATGAAATTACAAGGACAAGTCGCGCTCATTACCGGCGCGGGGAGAAACATCGGCAAAGCGATGGCGCAGCTTTTCGCGTCGGAGGGCGCCAAAATCGCGGTGGCCGAAGTGCACGAGGGTCGCGGTCAGGCGGTCGTGGACGAGCTCAGCCGAGCCGGTCATGAGGCGATGCTGGTGCTCGGGGATGTCGCCAAATCTAACGACGTGCAGGCGATGGTCAAAAAAGTCATCGCTCGGTTCAACGCAATCGACATTCTCGTCAATAATGCCGCCCTGACGGATCACGCCACGATCTTGGACAGCAAGGAAGAGGAATTCGATCAAGTCATCGCCGTCAGTCTCAAAGGGCCGTATCTCATGACCAAGTACGTCGCCGACGAAATGCGCAAGCAGGGGCGCGGCGGCAAGATCGTCAATTTCGGCTCAACCTCGGGCATGATCGGACGTTTCGATGGGATTGCTTATGCGGCCGCGAAAGCCGGCGTCATCAATATGACCCGCGCCATGGCGGTGCAGCTCGCGCAATACAAGATTCGAGTCAATTGCGTCGTGCCGAACCGCTCGGGCTCACCGGTTGGCTACGATGATGATGTGGCAGGTAACCGGACGTTTGAGAATCTTGCGGGGCGCTTGGGGACTGCCGATGACCAGGCGAAAGCAGCGTTGTTTCTGGTCAGCGACGATGCCGATTTTATTTACGGCCATGCGCTGGTGGTTGACGGCGGGGTCATGGCCACGGCGAACTTTCCGAAGGAGCAGTTCAAAAAGTAACGCAGCGATTGCTCATCTCAATACCGATAGGGATCCCGACGACAATGAAGATTACGGTTCTGCTGTTGAGTGCGTTCATCTGGATTTTCACGTGCCGCGTGGAAACTCATGCGGCCGCGCCGGCCCGCAAAGTAGTCATCGGTCATGCGGCGATGAATGCCCGCGTGGCGCCGCTTTGGGTCGCGGAGGACCACGGATTTTTCGCCAAGCACGGCGTCACTGCCAACGCAATTTTCATTCGACAGGCACCCGTGTTGGTCGCCGCGCTGACAGCCGGCGACGTGCAAGCCGCCTATACCGGAGGTACCACGGTATTGCCGGCGGTGGCGGGCGGCTCGGATTTGAAAATCGTCATGACGCTCACCAACCGGCTCGGGTACGATGTCGTAGCCGCGCCGAACATCAAGACCGCCAAGGATTTGCGTGGCAAGAAAGTTGGCGTGCAAACGCTTGCCGGCACGGTTTGGATGGGCGCCATGCTCGCGCTCGAGAATCTCGGCATGGATCCGCAGCGCGACAACATTACGTTTCTGGTTGTCGGAGATCAGACCGTGGCGACGCAGGTTTTAGAGGCCGGGCAGATCGACATGACCGTACTCGACGGCGTCTTCAGCCGGCGGCTCAGGCAAAAAGGCTTCAATATTCTCGCCGAGCTTTCGAAGGCGAACATCCCGTTCTCTTCTCAGGGTCTGGTCGCCAAGAGCAGCCTCTTGCGCGAGCAACGCGAAACCGCCGAAAGCTTGATCAAGGGACTGCTCGAAGGAATCGCGTTTTGCCTCTCGCCGCGCAACAAAAGCGCGGTGATCACGACTATCATGAAGCGGCTCAAGCTCAATGATGCCGCGGCGGCCGAGGAAGGCTACCTCGACGTCATTAACGGTATTGAACGTAAACCGTTCCCGACCACAGAGGGATTGGCGAATATTCAGCGACTGATGAAGTTACGCAATCCGAGCATCGAAAAGCTTAAAATGGAAGATCTGATTGACGATCGAATCCTCCGCCGCCTCGACGAATCGGGTTTTATCGATAGTCTGGCGAAGACCGATCGGTAAAATAAGCACTCACCCGTCGAGCGCCAAGGCGACGATCCACTGTCGACAACGAGTTGTCCCAGCTCGTTTTGGAGGCAACCGAATACTCTGTCATCCGCAGGCCAAAATAAATGGCAGTCTTCTGATCATCATGGCGGCGGGCCGGCTTAATCTTTGTTCCTGCGGGCGCTGTATTGGCAGTGCGCGGATTTAATGTTATGTGACATACCTGTTCACGATGGCCGCACTGCTCGAGGTCAGAAATCTTCAGACATCTTTTTTTACGCCGGAGGGAGAAGTGCGCGCCATTGATGGCGTCAGCTTCGAGATCGGTGAAGGAAAAACTCTCGGCCTGGTAGGCGAATCCGGCTGCGGCAAGAGCGTGACCTCGCTCTCGATCATGCGTTTGATTCCATCGCCGCCAGGAAAGATCGTCGGGGGAGAGATCATCTACCGCGGCCGCGATCTTCTCAAGCTCAATAACGAAGCGATGCGGAAAATTCGCGGCAACGAGATCTCGATGATTTTTCAAGAGCCGATGACCTCGTTGAACCCGGTTTTCACTGTGGGAAATCAGATCGGTGAAGCGATTCGGCTCCACCAGGGGCTCGGCAAGAGAGAGACGCGCCAGAAAACCATCGACATGCTGCGGCTGGTCAAGATCGCCGATCCCGAGTCGCGCGTCGATGCGTATCCGCACCAACTGAGCGGCGGGATGCGACAGCGAGTCATGATTGCCATGGCGCTCTCGTGCAATCCGAGCCTGCTGATCGCCGATGAGCCGACCACGGCCCTGGACGTGACGATTCAGGCGCAGATCTTGGAGCTGATGAAGGAACTACAGCAAAAGCTCGGGATGGCGCTGCTTCTGATTACACACGATCTCGGCGTGGTCGCCGAACAAGCGGACGACGTTGCGATCATGTATGCGGGGAAAATCGTCGAACGCGCGGCTACCCGGTCGATCTTTAATCATCCGCTTCATCCCTACACCGTGGGATTGCTCAACTCGCTCCCGGGCGTAGGAGCGCTCAAAAAGAAACGGCTCGATGCCATTGGCGGAGTGGTGCCGAGCCCGCTTAATCTGCCCAGTGGTTGTCGTTTTCGCGACCGTTGCCCGCGTGCTGCCGAACTTTGCGCCGATCAAGAGCCACCTTTGCAAGACAAAGAGCCCGGCCATCCGGCAGCCTGTCACTTTCCCCACCTGGAGTCACGGGAGAGACCGAGCATGGAAAATTGACGATGGAGGATCGAGCATAAAAGATAAGCAGCAATTCTCGATTCTCCATCTCCTATCCTCAGGGTGAGCCGACCTATGAGCTTGCTAGAAATTCACGAGTTAAAAAAATATTTCCCCGTCGGCGACGGATTCTTCTCGCGTAAAAAGGGTAACGTGAAGGCGGTTGATGGGGTCAATTTGACCATCAATGAAGGCGAGACGCTGGGTCTGGTCGGTGAATCGGGCTGTGGCAAATCGACCTTGGGCCGGACCATTCTGAGACTCATAGAGCCGACCAGCGGCGAGGTTATTTTTCACGGCAAAAATCTGCTCGCGCTCTCGGCTCGCGAGCTCCGTGAAATGCGCCGCGAGATGCAGATCATTTTTCAGGCTCCCTATGCATCGCTCAATCCGCGCATGCGCGTGGGGGATATCATCGGCGAAGGCTTAGAGATTCACAAGCTCGCCAGGGGGAGAGCCAAACGCGATCGCATCATGGAGCTGCTGCATCAGGTGGGATTGCGCGAAGATCATTATCCCCGCTATCCCCATGAGTTCAGCGGCGGACAACGCCAGCGTATAGGCATTGCCCGCGCTCTGGCCGTCAGTCCCAAGTTCATCGTCTGCGACGAGCCGGTGTCTTCGCTCGACGTATCGATCCAGGCGCAAATTATCAACCTGCTCCAGGAACTGCAGGAGAAGATGCACCTGACGTATCTATTTATCTCGCATGATCTGCGCGTCGTCGAGCACATCAGCCATCGAGTGGCGATCATGTACCTGGGCAAGGTCGTCGAAATCGCCGCGGGCGAAACCATTTACCGGGACGCTAAACATCCGTATACACGGGCTCTGCTTTCCGCCGTGCCGCTGCCGGAGACGAGTCGAAAGAAGGAGCGCATTGTGTTGGAGGGCGATGTGCCCAGTCCGGTGAATCCGCCATCCGGTTGCACTTTTCATCCGCGCTGCGCCTACCGCCAGCCGCTTTGTAGTGAGATGGAGCCGCCGCTCGATTTCGCGGACGGACACGGCGTTTCGTGTCACGTGTTCGGGCCGATCAAGCGCGCGTGAGCCCATCCGTGCGCGCTAAGAAAAGTGGTTGAATTTGGCATTGTCGATGCTAAGATCCCCTAGAGCCTAGCAGCGGGAACCGCAGAAAATCTCATAAGCCTCTCGGAAGCAATTTCGAGGGGTTTTTATTTTGTCGAGGTCTCAACCGTATGGCAGATGCACGCGTTCCAATGACCAGCAAGGGGTACCAATTCTTGCTCGATGAGCTGAAGCGCCTCAAAACCGTGGAGCGGCCGAAAAACATCCGCGAGATCGAAGAAGCTCGCGGTCACGGCGACCTCTCGGAGAACGCGGAATTCCACGCTGCCAAAGAACGCCAGTCTCTGCTCGATCTGCAAATTCGTGAGATCGAAGACAAGGTCGCGCGGGCTCAAGTGATCGAGGTTGGAAAGCTTTCGGGCGACAAGGTCGTCTTCGGCGCCACGGTGTCGCTCGCCGATGGTGACACCGGCGACAAGGTGGTATACCAAATCGTCGGCGATCACGAGGCGGAACCTAAGAACGGTAGGATTTCCATCAGTTCTCCGATTGCTCGAGCTCTTATCGGAAAGACCGAAGGAGACGAAGTTCAGGTCCGAACCCCCACTGGCGTTCGTACGTTTGACATCTTAAGCGTCGAATACATCGATTAAGGTCGCCGCCGCCGGTGGATGGGCTTACCTGGAAAGGGATCATGTCCTTTTCAGCCGTGCCGGACGCCACACGGTTTGATGCTCCCCATCGCGCCACTCGCGCGTCGCGCTATTGCCGCATTTACAGTTTTCGCCGATCTCCCGCTCTGTGGGCCGCAGCTATCGTTGTCAGCCTACTCAGTCACTTAGCGCAGACCATCGCTCACGCTGATATCAATATTGAGCCGCGCGTTGGCTTTCACGGAGTTTTCCAACTCGGCCGTCCTTTTCCCCTGGAAATCGATCTCAGTAATAGCGGCCGGCCGGCTGAGGGAACTCTGGAGGTTCGAGTTTGGAAAGGCGGGGTGGTCAAGGGCGGGGCGCCTTACTTGGTCAGCTATCGCCGCGAGATTTTTCTTCCCAGCCAGGGTCGCAAAACGGTGCAGCTCACGATCGACCCTGATTTTGTGAGCCGGCCGCTCAGTATTGTTTATACGGCGCCGGAGACACGCGGCACCCGGGAGCTGGATTTGCGGCGCTATTTTTCGCCGTCTCCGGTTTTGCTCTTCATGAGCGGCAGCAGCGCGCTTCCGAGTCTCACTTCGGCTGCCGCCATGCAAAACCGCCTAGTCTCGGCCAGCGCCGAGGAGCTGCCGGCAGACTCGCGCGCTTTGCTCGGTGTTTCGCACGTGATTTTCTACGAGCAGTCATTGCGCGATCTTTCGCGGTCACAGCTTCTTGCACTGGAGGGTTGGCTCACTGCGGGCGGCAGAATGATTATCATCGGCAGTGTGAACTACTCTCTCTACCAGGAGCCCGCCTTAGGAAGATTTTTACCGGTCCGGGTAACCGGCGCAAAACAAGTGGCGTTTACGCCGACGCTTGGCAAATCGCAAACCGGTGCGGTTTTTTCCCAAGTCTGGGCGCAGACATCGACGGTTCTCGATGGCCAAGTCCTTTCGGAAAGCGGCGGCAATCCGCTCATCGTCGAAGCTCATCGCGGCCGGGGTCGCATCATCTATTTGGCGCTAGACGTGGGACGGCCGCCATTGTCGGAGTGGCACGGGCTGCAGAATTTTTTGCAATCGTTGATAGCGCCTTCGCCTGGAGACGAAACCGTCCCACGCACGGAGTGGAACGACGCGGTATTTAATCAGCTCATCGCAAGTCCGTCATTTATTTCCACCTATGTCCCGTCCGGCTCGTTGCTTCTCGCCATTGTCAGCTATCTCGCGGCGATTGGCGTGCTCACCTGGCTATGGCAACGTCGGCGCCTGACGGAACGCAGTATGTTGCTGGGGGTGGCAATGATCGCCGTGGTCGCAACCCTGGTGGGTTATGCTCATTTCAGCCGGGGAGGTAATGTGCCCGACGGCGTGCTTTTAAGCTCCAGCGTTCTGGAGAGCAGCGGCGATGATTTTGTCGACGCACAAGCCAATCTTGCGCTTTTCTCGACTCAGCTCCGACAATATGATCTCGAACTAGAGCGCGGCTGGACCGATCTCATACCGGTCTCGATTCGGCCGCGCGACGCAGCCGATGAAACCATCGTGACGCAGGAGGGCGGCGGCATCAGCCGGTACCAGTTGCCGCTGCGAGAATGGGACTACCGGCTTTTTCGAATGCGCCGCATCGATCGCTTGCCGCTGCGTGCGTCGTTCGATATCCAGGGGGATCGGTTGATGTTGAAGGTCGAAAACCGCAGTGGCAACGATCTTGTCGACTGCTGGTTACTCGTGCCGGGCCAAAGATTCGCAATCGGTGCCATTCGTCGCGGCGCCAATTGGCAAAATAGTTTTCCTCTGGTAAGCACGAATCCCGCGGATGTCGGCGTCGGCCGCGCCGATGCGCTCAGCCTGCGGGAAATTACTTTTGCCGACAAAACCCGGGATATTTTGTTTCATTCATCGATGTTTCCACGCGACGGCGATCCACGCTGGGCTGGCGGCGCGGCGGTTTTCTTTGGCTGGGTGAAGGATTCGCAGCCGCGCGTTCGGATCGACGATTCCCGGATCCTGGCCCAGGATTACACGCTCTATCGCGCGGTATTTCCGCTGACGGCGGGTGAGGACGAATGAAAGACAATCCCGTCTGGCGCGAAAGCGTGGATATTTTCTTTAGCGAAGGGCATGGGTTTGCCGTCTATTTTTACCTGCTGATCATTATTGCCCCGATGGAGTTCCTATCCTTGTATATTCCGTCGCTCGATGCCCAGAGATGGAGCGGCTCGGCGAGCCTTTTCAAGGTTACGGCAGTGACGGTTTTGCTGTTGATCGTGTATTTTGCCCTGCGCGTGGCCAATCAGGAGTTCGCCGCATGGCGATTTAAGACCTTGAGGCACTGGGTTCGCGAGCGGGGGCAATCCGCCGTGGCGATCAGCCGGGCACAAATTTCTTTTCTCTTGGCCCATATCGCGCTGTCGCTGGTTTTATGCGCGCCCTTTCTCGTGTGGGCCGGCGCGATTGCCCGCACGCCGCCGGCAAACATCGCAGTAATTTTTTTGCTTTTGCCTTTCTACGCAGCGGCGTATGGCGTTTGGGGATTGGCGAGTTTGGCGCTTTGGGAACGGCGCCTGGAGAACCGCCAGGTGTTCATACGTTCGCTGTTTACCTGTTTGGTGATTCTCTCGGCCCTGTTTTACCTGCCTTTGAATCCCGTCGCGTTCGTGCTGGCATTTCTGAGCCGACAGGAGCTGCCGCCGCTGGCTCTGTTGGGCATGCAATGGTCGGGTACGCTGACTCACTTGATGTTTCACCTCGTGCTCGGTATTTCGGGCTATTTGCTGTACCGTTGGGCGCTCACGCGAGAACCGCTTTTCTAAACCATGGAAGCTTTGACAAAAAAATTTAACGAGGTTCTCCGTTGGGAACGGCGCAAACGACGCGAGCAGACGCTCGCGCTCGTCGCTTGTATCACATTGGCACTGGCAATTATTTTTTTGCCGCTGAACGTCCTTCTGCCGAACGGGTGGCTCCGCTGGACTATGCCCGGCATATTTTTCCTGGCCTTGGCACCGTGGTTTTTCTATCGCGCCAAGTGGCGGCAGCAGAACAGCGCACGCGCGGTGGCGGCGTTGGACAAAGAATTGAGCCTCGCCGAATGCGCGGTGACCGCCTGGGAAATTGCCGGCACTGACAAAGCGGCGGGTATGGAGCTTCTGGTTTTACACAGGGCGGAAGCCAGGCTGCGAGATATTGAACCGCGGCAAATTCTACCGCGTTCTGTGAGCAGGCCGATGTACGGCGTTATGCCGCTTTTGCTGCTGTGGCTTGCGCTCCTGTGGCTTGACTTCGATCGTCCATATCCTGAAGCGCGCCATCTGGGCCCGCGGAATTTGGCGGAAAGAGTGCGGGAATATTCGCGTGAGCTTCAGGATCGGGCCAAGGGCGAAGGTCTGCGCGAGACGTTGAAATTTGGCCAAGAGCTCGAGAAAACCGCGCAGAAGAGCGTCGAGCAAAAAACGCCGGACGATTCGCTCAGAAAAGAAGTTTCGGGCCTGGCACAGAAATTTACCATTCCAGCAGGCGCGCGCGACGACGCCAACTCTTTCCCGAGCGCTGAAACCGAGCAAACACTCAAAGATCTCAAAACCGAACTGGAGGCGAGCAGGGGGTTCGGGCAATTTCCCGACGGCGCGAAAGACAGTGACGGAGCGAATCAACGCTGGATGGAACGGCTCTCCGGTTTGCCGCAGCTGAAGCGGCAGTTTGATGGGGCTAATCCCGGTTCGGGGATGGGGGCGAGCGAGCTTAAAGCCCTTCTCGATAAACTGGATCAACAGGTCACGAGAGAGCTGGACCGCCGAGCGCTCATCGATGCGCAGCAGTATTTGGAGCAGATGACCAAACAAGGTTCTTCCGAGCGGGGTGAGAGCTACGCGCGCAGTGATGCCAGCGGTGAACCCGATCCAAATGCCGCGGGACTTCGTGAGAAATCATTCAGCAAGTTGCCCGGGAAAGAGCCGGGGCAACAAGACGCAGACGTTCGCTCGCTGCCTGACCTCCGTTCCGGCCGGCAAACTCAGGTTAAGGGAATGCTCGGTACGGGTGAAAGCAGCGGTTTAATGCTGAAGGGAAATCCCAGTGCTGGCAAAAGCTCGATTGCCGATAGCGACATGGTGGCGTCATACCGTCGCCAGGCCGAACAGGAGCTCAACTCTGAACGGGTGCCGGAGGATCTCAAAGAGATGATTAAAAATTATTTTTTGTCATTGGGAGAAGTCAAGACGAAATAAGGCTGTGGTGCTCAGTGGCCAAAGAGCGCGGCAGACGAGCGCGCATCGTGGGCAGAGTCCGGAGTAGCAAAACATGCAATCGGTAGAGGAAATCGAACAGCGCATTAGCAGCTCCCGGCGCAGTTTCGATGAGCTCCGCGCGGAGATGGCGCGAGTAATCGTCGGGCATGAAAGCCTCATCGAACAGGTTTTCATCGCCTTGGTCTGCGGCGGTCATTGTTTATTGGAGGGAGTGCCGGGCCTGGGCAAAACTTTGATGGTACGAAGCCTCGGCGAAGTCTTGAGTCTGAGCTTCTCGCGGATTCAGTTTACGCCCGATCTTATGCCTGCTGATATCACCGGCACCAACATGCTGACCGACGATCCATCCGGGCGTAAAGTCTTCGAATTTCAGCGCGGGCCTGTGTTCGCCCACATTGTTCTCGCCGATGAAATCAATCGCGCCACACCCAAGACCCAGTCGGCGCTGCTCGAAGCCATGCAGGAACAGAGCGTCACGGTCGGCGGCAAGATTCACCGGCTGGAGAACCCTTTTATCGTTCTCGCCACGCAAAATCCGATTGAGATGGAAGGTACCTACCCGCTGCCCGAGGCG
>JBIOXP010000530.1:0-8843 GCA_044869705.1 Binatia bacterium
CAGGAGCCAGCGGTGCGAGATTTCTTCTGTGGTCTGATTAACGTCGACTGTCACGCAAGCTATTCTTACGAGCATTGAGCGTGCGGGCACAAGAGCGCTTCGACTCGCATGAGCGATTTAGGAGAGGGTATGGAAATTTTTGACGTGCATCATCACCTCGGTTCACTGAACGGCGGGAGCCTTCAAGAGGCCGAAGGTTGGCAAGACCGCGATTATGCGAATCGCGTGCGAATTATGAATTCCAACGGCGTTACGCAATCGGCAATACTCGCGGCTACCGGCTACATTCAGGCGGACGGCATCAAGGACACGATGCGCTCGAATGACACAGTCGCCGGCTATCGACGACGAGATCCGGAGCGGTTTCCGGTCGCCTGCGGCACGGTGGAACCGCTGCATGGGAATCGGTCGCTGGCGGAACTGGAGCGCATGAAATACGAGTTGGGATTGGCCGGCGTCGTTTGGCATCACCGGTTTCAAGGGCTGGCTGTCGACCATCAGTTAATGCGACCATTGCTCAAGAAAGTCAGAGAGCTTGGTCTGGTGCCTCTCATTCACACCAATGCCGAGTCGAACCTCGAAGCGGTGTGGCGTTTGGAGCGCCTGGCGTTGGAATTCCCCGAACTTAGTTTCGTTGCGATGGACGCTTTGACGACCAATACGAACAGCCAGCTCGCGCTCGATATCGCTAAACGAACGCCGAATATCTTTTTCGACACGGCGCACGTACGCAGCTCCGGGTACATCAAACAATTTGTCGAGATGGTCGGCTCGCAGCGGCTGATTTTCGGCAGCTTATTTTACTCTTATCCGGCGAGCTATGAGCATTGCGCGACTCTCGAAGAGATCAAAGCGGCAAAGATCACCGAAGAGGATAGAGCAAACATTCTCTCACGCAACACAAAAAAAATCTTTGGGTTGACGTAACTTCTTCGCGTTGGCGCAGAGCGGATCCTTCGCGATCACTCACAGGCCAAAATCTGCTCTTCTGCAACGACGTTCGGCTGCCTGCCTGGAAAAATCGCCGCCCGGTGCTATGCTGAGACAAACCGCCGTGTAGGAAAATTTATTCTCCCCAATGCCGGGGTCTTCATCAGAGGAGTTGTGAAACCATCGGGTGTGCGCCTCATTGCCGTTGTGTTGATGGGCTGGACTTTGATCACCTGCTCGGCCGCCAACCCAGTGATTAGCGAATGGCGGAATCCGGCTTACAGCTCGGCTACCTTCAAGCGCATCCTTGTCAGCGCTCCAGGGTTCGCAACCAGCATCCGACGGAATTTCGAAGATGAATTCGTCGCCCAGTTACGGGCTGCGGGTATCGATGCTTTACCGAGTTACTTAACACTTCCGGATGAGCAGCCGGACGAGGCGAGTATCAAGCAGGCGGCGCAAAAACTCGGCGCTGACGCGGCGCTCGTTGTGCGGCCGATACAGGTGGAAAGAAAAACCGACTATGGACCGAGCTATTTTCCCGTCCCCTGGTTTGGCTATTTCGGTCCGTATTTCGGCGCGAGCTGGTACGGCGGCGGGTACGGCTTACCGAGCGTTTCTCGTTATAACGAGTACACGTCGGAGACGACCCTATATGATATCGCTAAAAACGAGGTTGTTTGGTCCGGTACGCTCCGAACCATCGAGCCCGATAATGTTCAAAGCGCCATCAAGAGCTACGTATCGGCTATTACCCGAGCTCTGAATGAAAAGAATCTTCTCGCCAAGTCCAACCAGGGATCCAGTGGAATGTGAGCGGGGGCGAAGCCGTCGTGAGCTGACGAGTATCTGAGCTGAACGAACTCCGTCCTTCTAGCCGTTCTTTGACCGCTCTGATTGCGGCCCTTGTCCGTGAGAGCTTCTGGTATCGCATCGCGCGGAAGCTTCAACGAACACCGCGTTCGCGTTGGAATGCAGTTTAACCTATAACAAGCCAACTCTCGATTTGTTTCCACGGTGAGGCAATGGAACGTCAAACCGACGATTTGCGGATCAAGGACATCAAAGAGCTCGTCACTCCGATAGAGTTGCTGAAGGAATTCCCGGTAACCACCAAAGCGGCGGATCTTGTTTGGGAGACGCGTCAAGGCATTCATCGAATTCTGCACGGCGCCGACGACCGCTTGCTGGTGATCATCGGGCCATGCTCCATCCACGACATCAAAGCCGCCCTAGAATTCGCGGAACGATTATACGAAGCAAAGCATCGGCTCGCGGCAGATCTACTGGTTATCATGCGAGTCTACTTCGAAAAGCCTCGCACCACGGTGGGCTGGAAAGGTTTGATCAACGATCCGGACCTCGACGGCAGCTATCGTATCAACGAGGGTCTCCGAATCGCCCGTCGATTGCTGCGCGACTTAAACGAGTTGGGCATGCCCGTTGGATGTGAATTCCTCGACATGATCACGCCGCAATACATCAGCGATCTGGTTGCATGGGGAGCGATCGGCGCGCGCACGACCGAGAGCCAAGTGCATCGCGAGCTCGCATCGGGTTTGTCATGCCCGGTCGGGTTTAAAAACGGCACCGACGGCAATATCAGAATTGCCGTGGATGCGATCCGCGCCGCTCACGCACCGCACCATTTCATGGCCGTGACCAAAGCCGGGCGCTCTGCGATTGCTGCCACGAGCGGAAATGAGGATTGCCACGTGATTTTACGAGGGGGCAAGCAGCCCAACTATGATGCCGAGAGTGTCGCGGCTGCAGCAGGAACTCTGGCGCACGCGGGAATCCCCGCCCGCTTGATGATCGATTTCAGCCATGGCAACAGCGGCAAGGATGCCCAGCGTCAAATCGCTGTCGCGCGCGATGTCGCGGCGCAGGTTGCCGGCGGTGACGAAATCATTTTCGGCGTGATGATGGAAAGCCATTTAAAATCCGGACGGCAGGATTTGCTCCCGGGCAAGCCGTTGATGTATGGCGTAAGCATTACAGATGCGTGCGCTGGATGGGAGGAAAGCCGCGGCGTCTTGGATCGTTTAGCCGAGGCGGTACGTGGGCGCCGGCTCAAAGCCGCCTTGGATAGCGAAGGCGAATAGCATCGCTCTGCCAGCAGGCATGCAGCAAAGGAGCTCTGCGTGATTTCTCACCGTATCGGTACGGCACTTGTGCTATGGGCGATCGGTTTTGTGAGCGTTCCCGCCGTGGCCAGCGCGGCGTCGAGCGCGGTCAAGCTCGTGATGACTTCCGGTTCGGCGAGCGAGCGCGACGGGGTCATTTACGTCGCGCAGGACCTCGGCCTGTTCCGTAAACACGGTCTGGATTTGACGTTCGTGCAAGTGCGTAATGGTCCGGTGGCGATGTCGGCGCTGAGCTCCGGCGAGACGCAATTTCACTGGGGCTCGGTATCGGGAGCCAATCTGGGCGCCATTGCCGAGGGCGCGGATCTCGCTTTTGTCGCCGGATTCATCAACCGACTCTCAGGGATGTTTGTCGTCAATCCGCAAATCAAAACGCCCGCCGATTTGAAAGGACGGAGCGTGGCCGTGAACAGTCTGAGCGGTGGCGGTTGGATTTTTTCCATGCTGATGCTCGATTACTGGGGGCTTTCACCGGAGCGCGATCGCATTCAGTTCCGTACGCTCGGTGATCAGGCGGTCATGGCGCAGGGTGTGCTGAGCGGCACTGCAGACGCTGCATTTTTAGGTTACACGTTCGGAAAAATGCTCCAGAGCAAAGGGTTTCGCGTGCTCGCCGATAGCGAAAAGTTGCCGATTCCATATCAAGGATCGGGGATAATCGCCAAGCGAAGTTTTGTAACGGCTTCGCCGGCGTCCTTGGAAAGTCTGCTGCGTGCCCTGCTCGAGAGCGCGGCGTTCATTCGCAATCCAGAGAACAAACCGCAGGTGACCAAAAGTCTTGCCCGCGCTCTCCGCTTCAAGCGCGCCGAAGATGCCGAAGACGGTTATCACAGCATGATCAATCTGTACGAGAAGAAAATTTATCCAAGCGTGGACGGCATTCGCAACGTGATCCGGCTTCTCGGCATGAGCAACGAAAAAATCCGCCGTCTCAAAGCTGAAGATCTGGTCGACGACACGGCGGTGCGAAAACTGGAGAAGGAAGGAAGATTCTGATCGGGCCGGCGGCTTTAAAAAAATCGCCCCATATGTCATAGAGGAGGGCTACGCTCGTTTGACGGAAGTTAAATCCCATTTGAGATCCGCATTCGGCACAAGGAGAAAACAGTGACTTTCGCAAAGATCGGTATCATGAGCATCGGCGAGATGGGCTTTCATTGGGCCAAACTGCTCAAGGGCCATGGAGTGGAAGTGTTGACCTATGACAAGGACCGCGCCGAGGTGAGCCGCAAGCGCGGTGAAAACGCCGGCGTCAAGTCAGTGGGCTCAATGGCCGATCTGGTCAGCCAGGCCGAGTTGATTGTTTCGATCGTTGTGCCGTCGGCGGCCATCGACGTCGCAAAAAAAGTCGCGGAAGCGGTAAAAACCGCCCGGCGAAAGGATCTTATCTTCCTCGACGCAAACGCGATTTCGCCGATGACCGCGCAAGAGATCGGCAAAACCTTGGAGCCCGCCGGGGTCAACTTCATCGACGGCTGCATCATCGGCTCTGCGGCAAGAATGGGAAAAGGCACGATTGTCTATGTTTCTGGTCCCGAAGCCAATCGCATGCAGGTTCTGGAAAATTTCAATATTCCGGTCAAAGTTCTCGGCGCGAGCACGAATCAGGCTTCGGCGTTCAAGGTGGTTTACGCCGGACTGACAAAAGGACTGCAGGGGCTCTTCTGTGAGCTTTTCATGGGCGCGCGGCGCTTCGGCTTAGTCGAGGAGATTCGCGCGCAGTACGATCAAAGCTTTCCCGGTTTGTTGGAAAAAATATCTTCCAGCATCGTCGGTTTGAACGTTCACGCGGGGCGGCGCGCCGAGGAAATGGACGAGCTCAAGCGCACCTTCGATCATTTCGGAATGAAATCTTTTATGGCGCCGGCGGCGCAGAAAGTGCTGGAAGCGATCGCCGCATTGCCGCGTAGCGAGCCCTCGGCCAGCGGCGCGCGCGCAGGCGACCTCACCGAGACCTTGGAACGGTTTTATGAAATGGGTTTACTGCGGAACTCACCGCAAAGTGACAATTCCTAGACGAGCTCTGGCCATCAATCTCGATTCTTGCTATGCAGTGCAGAACACGAAACTGAGGGAGGACTAACCCGTGTCCCGTGTGGAAAAGAAACAGCCTCAATACGGCTCGGATGTCGTGGTCGATTTGATGAAAGCTTTCGACATCGAGTACGCCGCGTTCAATCCCGGCGCGACTTTTCGCGGCATCCATGACTCGATCGTCAATTACGGCGGCAACTATAAGCCGGAAGTGATTTTTTGCCATCATGAAGAAATCTCCGTGGCTGTGGCGCACGGCTACGCCAAAGCGAAAAACAAACCGATGATCGCGATCGCGCATAACATGGTCGGTTTGCAGCATGCGAGCATGGCGATCTTCAACGCCTACATCGATCGGGTGCCGATGATGGTGCTCGGCGGCACCGGGCCGATGAATTCCAAGCGGCGTCGCCCGCGCATCGATTGGATTCATACGGCGCTGGTGCAGGGCAATCAGGTGCGCGACTACACGAAATGGGACGATCAGCCGTACTCTTTGGCCGATGTGCCGGATTCCTTTATCCGCGGCTATCGTATCGCCACGACCGAGCCGACGGCGCCGGTTTACATCAACTACGATGCGGACATCCAGGAAGACGCGCTCACGGCTCCCTTCGAAATTCCGAACGTGAACCGTTACGTCGCTCCCGCGCCGATGCAGGCAAACCTCGAAGCGCTGCGGCGCGCGGCCGAAATGCTGGTTAATGCTGAGACACCGTTGATTATTGCCGACACCCTGGGCCGCAATCCCAAAACCGTACCGGCATTAGTAGAGCTCGCCGAACTTCTCGCGATTCCAGTGGTCGACAAAGGCGGCCGCTTCAACTTTCCGTCGACGCATCCGTTGGACGTGACCGACGGCGCCCGTGAAATTCTTCAACGAGCAGACTTTATCTTGGCGCTCGATGTGTCCGACTTGTTCGGCTCGCTGACAACCGTGAGCAAGCAGACGCGCAACTGCGAGTACGTGACTTCCGCGTCGGTGAAGATCGCCAGCATTTCAATGAATGACATGCTGGTCCATTCTTGGGCGAACGACTACCAAGCATTACAGCCCGTGGATGTTCCGATGAGCGCCGATACCGGAGTCGCGGTGCCCGAGTTAACGCGCTTGTGCCGCGAACTGCTCGGCAGCGATGATAAAAAGAAAGCCGTGATTGAGACGCGCCGCAAAGAGCTAGGCGAAAAACACAAGGCGCGTCGCGCAAAGTGGCGCGCCGATGCCGAGGCCAAAGGCTCGCAAAAGGAAATTTCCACGGCGTGGCTGGGTTTGGAGATCGGCGAAGCAGTCAGGCGTGAAGACTGGGTGTTGGTGAACGGCACATCGAACGGCTGGACGCGCCGACTATGGGATTTCACCAAACCGAACCAATCCCTTGGCGGTAGCGGCGGCGCCGGTCTGGGCTATGGTCCGGGCGCGGCGATCGGCGCGGCCTTAGCGCTTAAGGATAGCGGTAAGCTCGCCGTCGCAATTCAGTCCGACGGTGACATGTTGATGACCTCCAGCGCGCTTTGGACCGCGGCGAAGCACCGCATCCCCTTGCTCATGGTGATGCACAATAACCAGAGTTACTATAATTCCGAAGAGCACGGCATCGAGGTTGCTAAATTCCGCAAACGGCCGGTGGAAAATGCCGGTATCGGCACCCACGTCGACGATCCGGCGATCGATTTCGCCACCATGGCGCGTTCTTTTGGCGTCAGCGGTGAAGGCCCCGTGCGAAACCCGGCCGATTTGCGTCCGGCCGTCGAACGGGGCGTCCGGTACGTAAAAGAAAAGAAGCTGCCTTACCTCGTGGATGTCATCGCCGAGCCGCGCTAGAGGACGAGCGGTGGCGCAGGATCCTTACCGCGAATTTCGCGCCGCAGTGGATCGTCCGGAACAGGCGATCGACTTGGGTTATGCGGCGCTGACCATCGGATTATCCGCTGACCCACATCTCGACATCTCGAAGTATCTCCAATGCATGGATCAGCTTGCGCGGGAAGTCGGTAATCGGCGCGATCCTGCCGGCGATGTTTATCATGCACTGGCCGCATTGAACCACGTGCTGTTTCGCCAACACGGGTTTGCCGGAAACCGCGACAATTACTATGACCCGCGTAATAGTTTCCTGAATGAAGTGCTGGACCGAAAGATCGGCATTCCGATCACTCTTTCCGTCTTGTACATGGAGGTCGCGCGGCGGATCGATGTGCCGGTCGACGGGATAGGGTTTCCCGGTCACTTCCTGGTAAAATCTCACGATGGGGAAGAGCAGATTTTCATCGACCCGTTTCATCGCGGCGAGATCAAGCTGACCGAGGATCTTGGCCAAATGCTCGAGAAGCTATACGGCAGGAAAGTAGCTCTTCGAGCGCATTTTTTGGAGCCGGTGGGCAAAAAACAAATCTTGAAACGGATGCTCGCCAACCTGAAAGCGATTTACCTGAAAAACAACTCGGTGGGTGAAGCGCTGTCGATATTTGACCATTTGATCATTCTGGATCCGGCCGGAGCCGAGGAGATCCGCGACCGCGGCGCGGTTTATCTGCGGATGGGATGCTTCACGCAAGCCCGTGACGACTTTGAGGCGTATCTTCGGCTGGCGCCGAATGCGCACGATGCGCCAATGGTGCGCGAGCAAATCTCGAAGCTGGAAAAGCAGCCACGCTTACTGCACTAACCCGGGCCGAATTCAGACCCCGATTGCTTCGAAAACTGAAGAAAGCTACTGGCAAACGAAGTGGTGAGTGAAAATTCCTTGGCCATCGCCGTCGCGCAGCGCCACGGGTGTATCTTCGACAGCTTGAAACGGCGCAGGTTATGCAGGCTTTGCGACCACATGCGCTCCAATCCCTGGCGGGAGTAGACAATGCGATGGTTGATGGCATCGAAAGTGATGCAGCTCAAGTGAGGTCGGGAGGGCAAATTGTCGCGCAATCGAGTATACGCTTCCTGCCATTCATGAATACGGTCGCCGAAGCGTATGCTGGCCTGAATGTGGTGAATATCGTCCAAGAGCCGGCGCACCGCTTCGCCTTCGTGCGGGCGAAATTCCTGGATTTTTAAACGCAAGGCATCCCATTGTCTCAGAAACCGGTTTAAATCGTTCCTGCTGTAAACCACTCGTGAAGAGAGGTCTTCCAACGGTTCGAGCAAAGCTCGCGACCGCTCAGGCAAGGTTTCTTTGGCGTTGTTGTAGATCTTTTGGATCTCACCGATGCGCAAGGCCTGCCAAATATCGGATTGAATTTTTTGGATCTGTTCGAGCCAGCGCTCTTCGGTTTCGGTTTTTTTCCGCGTTTGCAGCCAGACTTCTTCCATTTCCTTGACAAACTTGGCCCAGGTGATGAGGAGTCGGGTGACTTCTTTGGCGCGTTTCCAGAGATGGACGGGAAGTGGATCGATAGCAAAGCCAGGCCGACGTGTTGTCCGATCTTTCAAGCGAAAAAACCCGGCAATCATCGGGTGCTGTTTTTCAATCAGCGCGGCATTCTTGTACCAGAAAAAGATCGACATCAGGTTCCAGTAGTTTTTTGGACGATCCACCCAGCGCGCCAAGTTCCGGATCATGTTTTCTTTGCTATAGAAGGTTTTCCAGGCGTTCTCATAGGCGTCGGTCCACTCTTCGGCGCTCATCAGCGGGTGTTTGATTGTCGCATGGAAAGAATCCCGCTTGTTAAAATCGGGGTCCATCCACTCGCCGCGCTTCTTCATTTCGCGATGATCATGCGACCCGGGAAGTGGCG
>JBIOXP010000531.1:0-4511 GCA_044869705.1 Binatia bacterium
CCGCTGCTGATGATCAGCGGCACGAACAAGGCCAACACCACAGCGCGAGCAATTTCAGTCTCGAATTGTCCCATTGCCGTCGCGGTGAGCATTTCTCCCAGAAACAGCGCCGCCAACCAGCCGGCGCGTTTACGAATCATCACCAGAAGCGGCACCTGAAGATAAGGGCCTTCGAGGGTCTCGACCCCGCCGATTTTTTGAATGTCTTCGGTCGCTTCCTCTTGGACGACATCGACGATATCGTCGACATTCACGACGCCCTTGATTCGCCCCTCCGCATCGACAATCGGTATCATCAGCAAATGGTGCCGCATGAAGAGCTTGCTCAAAGCCTCTTGGTCCAAATCTTCGGGAGCGGAAATAACCTCATTGCGCATGACATCGCGCACCAGCTTGTCGCCCGGCGATACCAGCAGATCTCGAAATGAAACGACGCCGAGCAGGTGCTCTTGGGCATCGACTACGAAGACGTAGTAAACCGTCTTTTCCCGCATGCGCGCGTCTTTACGAAGATAGCTGATCGCTTCATCGACCGTCATATCGGCGCGGAGGCGAGAATAACGTGTATTCATCAAACCGCCCGCTTCGTCTTCCGCGTAGTCCAGGAGACCTTTGACTTCCCTTCGGGTCTGCTCGTCGAGCAAACCCAATAAGGTTTCACGATCTTCGACAGGAGCCTCCTGGATGACGTCGGCGGCATCATCGGGGGCCAAGAGTCTCATCCATAGCCGCCGTTCGCCGGGAGGCAACGCCAGCAGCAGCTCGGCTCGATCGCCCGCGGTTAACTGCAAAAAGAAGTCGTCCGCGTCGTCGCGCTTTAAAAATTCAAAACCTTCGATACGCTCATCGAGCGACAACACGCGCCACGCTTCATAGAGCTCCGAAGGTGTAAAGTTTCTGTCCGCCATATGCAGTCGGGCGCTTTAGCGCCACGCATAACTTTTTATTCGTACCACATCGACCCAGGACCGCAAAACGAAAAACTGCCGTTTCGAGCATTCCGAAGCTGGGTAGCCGAGGTAAGTTTCAGCCGGACGGGCAACACGAGATGCGGCGCGATACGCCACATCAGCAACGATCTGCCAGTAGACGCTGTTGAATGACGTTAAAGAGCGAGCGAACTGAGGACCCAGCGCTGCAGCGGACAACCAATCCGTTGAAGGGTGGAATGCGGATCAGCAAATCGGCGGGATATTTTGACCTGAAGCCGGTAACTCAGAGCGTATCGAAACCGTTCTCTAGTGAAACATTCTTCCGCGATCGTCATCTTTACCGCCGGTATGGAGCTGAAAGCGGCGTTTTAACCGCGCAAGGCGGCGGCGATCGCGATAATCTTTGAACCATTCCCAAGGATTGAAGCCGCGGAGATACACGTACCCGAAAACCATCCCACCGAGATGCGCCAGGTGCGCGATGCCTCCCTGGCTCGCGGTGATCGAGGAATAGAGTGCGATCGCACCGATGATCCACACGAAATGCTTCATCTTGATCGGAAACAGAAAGTAAAAGTAAACAATACGATTCGGATAGATCAAACCGTATGCGAGCAGAATGCCGTAAACTCCCGCAGACGCGCCGATGCTCGGTCCCATCTGATTGGGCACGAACAGCGTATTGAGAATGGCGCCGCCGATAACCGTGATGAAATAATAACGCAGGAAAAAGCCGCTGCCCCAGCGCCGTTCGAGATCGCAACCAAACATCCACACCGCGAGCATGTTGAACAGAATGTGCAGCAGTCCGCCGTGCAAAAACTGGTAAGTAAAGAGCTGCCAGATATAGAAATCACGCAGGACCAGCGGCGGCACCAGACCGAAGTAACGCGTCAACTCGTATTCGCTCGCGGGGCCGAGAGTTGCTTGCAGCAAGACTTGGACGACGAAGACAGCGGAGTTGGCGATCAGTAGAAACTTGACGGCCGGGGTCACGGCGCCCGGACCGAACATCATTTGCCGAGTCTGGTATTGCATTGCAGTTGAGTTTAACGGTTCGTGAACTCGCTTTAAAGACGCGGCAATTCGTTAGCCGCCGAGATAAGCTTGCCTGACTAAATCGTTCCCCGCCAGCTCAGTCGCCGTGCCTTGTAAAGTTACGTGCCCGGTTTCCAGGACATAGCCGCGGTGCGAGATGGCCAGCGCCATAGCCGCGTTTTGTTCGACCAATAGTACCGTTACGCCCGCTAGATTGATCGCGCGAATCGTTTCGAGGATCTGCTCGACGATTTTCGGCGCAAGTCCCATCGACGGTTCATCGAGGAGCAAAAGCTTGGGTTTGGCCATCAGCGCCCGGCCAATTGCAAGCATCTGCTGTTCACCTCCGGACAGCGTCCCGGCATATTGTTTTCGCCGTTCCTTTAACCGCGGAAACATTTGAAAGACAAAATCAAGTTCGGGGGCCACCGCAGCCTTGTGACGGACGTAGCCGCCGATATGGAGATTTTCCAGGACCGTAAAACGTGGAAAGACTTTCCTGCCTTCGGGTACATGAGCAACGCCTCTACGGACAATTTCATGGGCGGCAGTTTTTTGTAGCGTTTGTCCTTCAAGAACAACGACGCCTCGCTCAGGCCGTAATAAGCCCGAAAGCGTTTTCAAGGTCGTGGTTTTGCCAGCGCCATTGGCGCCGATCAACGTGACGAGCTCACCGCGCTCGACTGAAAGCGATACTCCTTTCAGCGCATGAATGGCACCATAATAGACATGAATCTCTCTAATTTGGAGCATCGGAAGCCCAATTTGCCTGGCCGAGATAAGCTTCGATGACGCGCGGGTCGCGTCGTACTTTGTCGGGATCTCCTTCCGCGATCTTTTCGCCATAGTCCAGCACATGAACCCAATGCGAAATTCCCATGACCACTCGCATGTTATGTTCGATCAACAGGATGGCTCTGACATATTTTCCAATCAGCTTTTGGAACAGAGCCATGAGGCTCTGCGCTTCCTGGGCGTTCATCCCCGCAGTCGGTTCATCGAGGAGCAAAATTTCTGGCTCTGCCGCTAATGCCCTGGCGATCTCCAACCGGCGCTGCTCGCCATAGGACAATTGTCCTGCCCACGTATGTTCTCGGCCGTGCAGGCCCGTGAGCTCCACCAACTCCAGCGCTCTGCGCTGGCCCTGATGTTCCTGGGAATGGAACGCTTTGGATCTCAACAGAATCGCCGGCAAGCTGGTCTGCAGCCGTGCATGCATTCCGACAAGCACATTTTCGAGAACCGTCATATCGGAGAACAACCGGATATTTTGAAATGTCCGGCTGATTCCCGCAGCCGTGATATTTTCCGGCTTAAGACCGACCAGCGATCGTTCGCGAAAAACGATCTCACCCGCATCGGGTCGATACAAGCCGGTCAAAGTGTTGAATAGAGTGGTTTTACCCGCGCCATTGGGGCCGATCAATGAAGCAATCATGCCCTGATCCAATGCGAGGCTGACATTGGCCAGCGCTTGCAATCCGCCGAATCGTTTCGAGATAGCACGGAGCTCCAGCAATGCCACGCTATTTCCTTCGCTGGTAACCCGGCGGCAGTATTCCTTGTGGACGGAAGATCATCATGATGATGAGAATGAGACCGAATACCATTCTCTCATATTTCGCCGGCTCGAATTGGGCTGGCAATTGGCTGAACGAATAGGTGCCGAGGAAAGGGATCGTCAGCTCGGCACCGGTTTGCCGCAAATTATTGAGCCAAATCGAGACACTCTTTAGCAGTTGTAAGTTGAGTATCGTCACACCTGTGGCGCCAACGATCGCTCCCGGAATGGAGCCCATGCCGCCCAAAATAACCATTGCCAAGACACCGATCGACTCCATGAACGTGAAGCTTTCCGGATTGATGAAAACCTGCTTCGCGGCGAACAGCACGCCTACCGCTGAAGCGAAGGAGGCGCCGACGGCAAAACCGAGAAGCTTCATGCGCACCACCGGCACGCCCATCGCACTGGCGGCGACTTCATCCTCTCGAATCGCTTTCCACGCGCGCCCGACGCGCGAGTTTTCTAAACGTCGGGTGACGAGAATAATCAAGCAGACGATGATCAAAACAAGAAAATAAAAATACAGCGGATAGAGCGTCGCCTCGGTCGCCTGGAGCCCCGCCCATTTGAGTACCGGTTCGAAAAAGAGCGGTGGTTTGCTGATCGGCGCGATCCCGCGCGGCCCATTGGTCAAGTTGATCGGCTTGTCGAGATTGTTCACCAGCGCGCGCACGACTTCGGCGAAACCCAACGTTACAATCGCGAGATAATCGCCGCGTAAACGTAACACGGGAAGGCCCAGCAGCACTCCAGTCAGTGCGCCAACCGCAATACTCAGGAGCAGAAAAATGAAAAACCAATTCGGCGAGAGCGGAAATAAGCCGCCCGAAATGAAAGCATTCGCCTGAGGCGAACCGAAGATCGCCCACAGATAAGCACCGATTGCGTAAAAAGCGACGAAGCCTAAATTGAGCAAACCGACGAAACCGACGACAATGTTGAGCCCGAGCGCCAAGGCGACATAAATGCCGATCTGA
>JBIOXP010000532.1:0-3817 GCA_044869705.1 Binatia bacterium
CCTTGAAGCGCTCTTGTGAACGGAGAGCTAAACCGCGCAAGTTCCTAAGCCGCTGCTCGCGCCACAACTCTTGCTCGCGTTTACCGTCGGTGGTGAGTTCCTTGCCGAAGCCCGAAGAGACGCGCAAAAACCAGATAATCAGGCGATCGGAAAGATCCTTAAGCCATTCCATGCATCATCCCCAGATGATCGGCGTCAACGCGTTACCTTTACGAAACGGTTTTGTGTTTGAAGGGTCAGCGCAGGAATGTGTCTTCCTGCCGCAGTGTGTCCTGGGCAGCAATGAGCGCCTGTGGGGTCGGTCCCGCTTCACCGATGAGACCGACTTGCCGCAGGAATTGACCGATTTGCGCGTGATCGCGCGGGCTCACCGGCGCGTATGGACGGCATGGATTTCCTAGGTCGACACCGAAGTGCTTCATCGCGGACTTCATTACAGGGGGCAGACCGTAGGCGCCCCACTTCCCCGGAAAAAGCGCATAACAGCGCGCCCAGAAACGCGCAGTTTCCAAATCCCCTGCCCTAAACGCCTTGACGATTTGCGCACCAATTCGTGTACCGGGCGGCGGCATCGTTGCTCCGGAGCCGCCGAGCATGAGAGTCACCAGTAAAGGCTGCATGGTCGTGAAGTAATGACCGCGCCCGGCTAAGTCTATTTGCTCAATTAATCTAGATATTTTAGTAATATCTCTCGAGCTTTCCTTAAAATAGCGGATGTTGTCGATCTCGCTGATTTTTACGAACGCATCCTGCGGCGGATCGGCGCCGGGCCCTGGGTTATGGTAGCAAGTGACCGGTAACGGGCTCGCCGACGCGACCTGAGTGTAAAATTCCATCAGCTCGGCAATGGTCGGTTGCCCTCCCCAGGGCCGGAGCGGCATAAGCACCTGCACGAGATCACCGCCGACTTTTGCGGAGTATTCCGCTAAATCGATGACCTCCCGGGGCGATGGGCTCGAGCAGCCGAGAATGACCGGCACTCGCTTGCCGACCATCTCGGTAGCAATCTTTAAAAGCTCCTTGCGCTCGTCACGCGAGAGCATCGTGTACTCGGCGGCTTCAACCGCCGCGATCGTCACTGCGTCGCAATCGGTGACCAGAAAGTCGATTTCTTTTTCGAGCGCCTTATAATTCACCCGATCGTTGTCATCGAACGGGGTCAAGCAGGCGCCGATAATTCCTTTGATCGGTTTGGTGAGCGCCATGCTTAGTGTAAAACTTCCGCGATAATGCGCGCATGACCCGCATCGCTGCCTTTCACGCGTAATGGCAGCGCGAGAATGCGCGTCTGCTTGCCGATGATGCTCCCGAGATTTGTTACATTCTCCGCGATCAAGACGTTGTTCCCCAGAAGCGTCCGATGCACCGGGAAATCGAAACCCTTCGGCCGCAGTGGCGTGGGCAGATCAACGGTGATGCAGTCGATGCCGAACATCTTGATGCCTTTTTTCACCATCCATTCCGCGGCATCTACCGAAAGATACGGATGAAGGTTGTAATCCGGACTGTCGAATTTTTCGTCCCAGCCGGTGTGCAGCATAAGAATGTCGCCGCGCCTCACCTCAACGCCTGACGATTCCAGGTCTGTCACAGTGACCTCTTCCCCGCCGTTTTTTTTGACGCTGATCACCGCGCCATTGCCGGCGAATGATTCGAGCGGTAGCTCGTCAATGGATTTGCCGTTTGGAACTATGTGAACGGGCGCATCGACATGCGTGCCCGCATGACAGGGAAGCGATAGCTCAGTGACGTTCAACGGATGCCCTTTTTCGAGGCTCAAAAATCTTTGCACGTGCACGTCCGGTAAGATCGGAATCTTCGGCATGCCGTCATAAATCACGCGTGAGAGATCGATCATTTCCATAGGTAAGCTCCTAGCGTTTAGTCACGGTTGCGCCAGCGCGAGTACAGAGGATCAAGGTCGACGTAAGCCCGTTTGATGCCATCGAAGGCAAGCCAGAACTGGTCCAGGGTTTTCTGAACGGACGCACGCACCATCTCCTGTTGCGGCTCGCTGACCGCATAACGTTCGACCGCAAGCGGCCCCACTTTCATATGCTCTTCATCCACGCCCATGTGGAGCGTCCAATAGCGGATGTCTTCCGATTCGCGCGTGAAGCCGTAGTGTCGGGTCAAGCCGTTCACCACCCGCGTCATCCGCTCGTTGGCGGTTCCCTCGAGGCAAAAACCCTGGCAGGCGTAAAGCTCGAGCCAGCTGCGCTGGTACATGAGCAACTCGCGCCAGTCGAGAAATGCCGCGGTCTCCGGCAATGGTTCGACAGCGTCAAGTTCGTCCTTGCTGTAGCCGCACGATTTGGCAAAACGGATGAACAAGCCCTTGTGACTATCAGTGCCGGTGATTTCTCCGGTGCCTTCTTCCACGACATTCTCGATCCACATCTTCTCGAGCTCCGGATCATCCGGGCAGCGGCTCAACATTGCAGCGATCGGCTTTGGAAAAGGCTTGGGAAAAAATAGATAGAACTGCCCTACGAATCCCTTGAGCTGTTGTCGGCTCAGTTTTCCATCTTCAATCATGCCGATGATCGGATGATCTTTGGAGTGTTTGTTTCGCACCATGCGCTGGATTTCGCTAACGAATTCCTTGCTCGATATCGTCATCTCACCATCCGTCCTTTCACCTTCACCGTCGCGAGCCGCCGCTCGACCCGGACCAAATTTCTTTATCAGTTCATTCCCGTTGAGTCCAGTTCGATGACCGATATTGTAGATGACGACGCCTCCCGAATGAGCGGGCGGCGAGAAGATATCAGCTCGGGCGGCGGCCGGATCTTTTCAAATACATACGGATGCCAAAATCGTAAACGTTCTCGGGTGTGAAGAGCTCCTCCTTCCCATTGTGCCGAACCCTGATCAGGTGAGGCGACCACGAGATAAAAAACCCGCGGGCCGATTTCTGATCCAAATAATCCCCGATAACACGTAGCACAAACGATAAATCGCGAACATCCGTCGGGCTGCCGATGTGCCGTTTTGCCTGACGTTCATGATCTAAAACGAGGATTTCGGAGCGGCTGAAGTAGAGTTGATTCGAGGCTCTTGGCTGGGCCTTGACCCGTTGCAAGCGGTTTGCCAGCAATTGGTTCAGGAATGGTTTTCTGGGCGGAATGCTCGGAACGGTTTCGGAGCCGCGCCACGTGACGATATAATCGTCGCCGACGGTGCTCAGCTCAAACGAGTCACAACTTATGGGAACCAGGTCCTGACCGATGACCCTGAGTGCTTGCGAATGTGAGGGAGTGATCGCTGCCACCGTCGCATTTCTCGGCCGGACATCGGTGTAAATTGGAGTCGAATAGATTCATTTTTGGCGACGAGGCACGGGCTTGTCAACATGACTGCCGGCAACCGTTGTTCCAGCTAATTTGCGCCGCCCGACTGTTCTGTTTGGCTGCGCTTATCATACAGCTCGAGAAAAAATTGATAGAATGACGTCATTGGACGGTCCTCTGTTTCCTGACGTCCTGATTTGTCTCGGTACTGAAGGGTTATAGAGATAGGTCTTTTTTGAAGTTCCAGCAGTTCTAGTTCTTTTGAGTCGAGATACGCGCCGATGGTTCGAAGTATGTTTGAGAGCTCACGAAATTGGGTGAGTTGCCCGGCTTTCGTGCGGCGCGCGCGTCCCTCAGCCGAAAGCCTTTCGCCCTCCGCCGGGGATATCGTCAACGATTCAGCGCGCGTGCTGTACGGCGCTCCACGAAGCCAATTTTGAATGCGCACGCTAAATGAAGCCGTGTGCTCATGAAGGTCCTGGATGAAGTAGCCGGAACCCACATGCTTCAACTCAAAATCGACG
>JBIOXP010000533.1:0-4471 GCA_044869705.1 Binatia bacterium
ATATCATCATCGGACATTGGTCTGCTCCTCAACCCAGCTATCTCGCATGGGGCCCGCTATGCGAGGCGAACGCTGTGATGGGGAACACGTTTGATGTCTTTTATTTACGTCTATTTACGTCGCAGACCACGAATGTTCGCTTTAGGGGTAAAACAGAAATGACTTTTTGCGGCGCAAATGTCTGCTTTTGACCAAAGCGCACATCTATTTCCTACGAGGCCGGCTCGCAAACGCTAGTTGGTAACCCGCAATCTTGCCCAAGGATCGATGCGAATGCTGCGCCGGATAGAACTGGAACGGCCCAGTCTAGTTAGTAAACAGTGTTGCGGACCGTGTTGGATTAACATCGCCATGCGCGATGATCTCGAACAGCGTATTCGTGAGCGAGCCTTCCGGATCTGGCTGGACGAAGGGCGTCCCGAGGGCCGGGACAAGATTCATTGGGACATGTCGGGGGCAAAGCGGACTGGGCATCTAATTTTTCTCTGACAGCCCCTCATGCGGATGACGACGGTCGCCGCGTCGATTGGACTTGCGAACATACGTGATTACTGCGTCGGGATTGTCGTGCTTGGCCTTAAGCGCCGCGATTAGGGCGTCCTCGGCTTCTATTGTTAAAACCTTAGAGCGTGTTTTATGCCTAAGACCTACGATGTATGAGGTCATGAGATAGCCTCCATAGGCTTCGGCGGTCACGTCTAGCTTGCCAGGCTCTTTTCGGGAAGGTCCTGAATAAAATCTCGCAAGGCGTCGGTATCGAATG
Organism: Binatia bacterium; assembly: GCA_044869705.1. GTDB lineage: Bacteria > Desulfobacterota > Binatia > UBA9968 > UBA9968 > DP-20. The sequence goes on from JBIOXP010000533.1 coordinate 764, forward strand.
GCTTTCGCAGAATCCTCAGGTTCGGAGGAGCAGCTTGCGCGGCATCGCTATAGCCGGTTGTGAGCACCACCGGCAGGTCGGGATAGCGTGAGCGGATTTCTCTCGCGAGCCCGACGCCGTCGATCGGTCCCGGCATCACAATGTCACTGAAAACGAGATCAATTTTCGCCCCGTCCTCCAGCAGCCTCAATGCCGCATCGGCAGAGTCCCGATAGATGGTCGCGTAGCCGAGATGCTCGAAGAGAGACGCAGTGACTTCCGCCACCTCCGCACTGTCATCGACAATGAGCACGGTCGGATGTTGCGCGTGCTCGGTTTTTTTGGCTGAAGCGTGTTCGTCGGTGATTTGCTCAGCGCAAGAGGGCAAATACATTGTGATCGTTGTTCCGTGTCCGATCTTGCTTTCTGCTATCACGGTGCCGCCCGCCTGGTGCGCAAAACCGTAAACCTGCGACAGGCCTAAACCGCTTCCCTTACCGACTTCCTTGGTCGTGAAAAACGGATCGAAGATCTTCGACAAGAGATGAGGTGGAATACCCATGCCGGTATCGCTGAACGTCATCGCGACGGAGGTGCCCGTAAGCGGCTCGGCACTGGCTTCAGGATCTGCCGTTAGGTTATGAATGGAGAGTGTGAATGTGCCGCCATTCGGCATCGCGTCGCGTGCGTTGACGGCGAGATTGACGATTGCTAGTTCCAATTCGGCAAGATCGACTTTCACGGGATAAACCCCGTCGTCGATATCCTCCTTGTATACGATATTTCCGCGCAGCGAACTCTCGATCATTGGCCGCATATTCTTAGTTGAAGCGTTTAGATCGATGACCGTAGGGCTCAGATGCTGACGACGGGAGAACGTCAGTAACTGCCGCGTCAGGCTTTCCCCACGTTTGGCAGCGGTCTGTATGGCTTCAATTGCGCGAGGCAGTTTTGGATCGAGCAGGCGCCTGAAGGTCTGCGCATTGCCGCCGATAATCATCAGCAGATTGTTAAAGTCGTGAGCAATGCCGCCCGTCAGTTTGCCGATGGCCTCCATTTTCTGCGCCATCGCCAGTTGTTCGCGGGCCTGTACCAGCTTCTCCTGTGCGTCCCGCCGCTCGGTTGCATCGCGCAGGACATTGGCAAAACCGAGCAGGGCGCCGCCGTCATCGCGGATCGAGGAAATTGACCCTGTCACGAAAAAGAGCGTGCCATTCTTTCTGATCCGCCATCCTTCAATGTCGCACTTGTCTTTCTGGATTGCCACTTCCAGCGCCCGGTTCGGTTCGCCTGCGCGGCGCTCGTCGGGCCGGTAAAATATCCCGAAGTGCTTCCCGACGATTTCGTCGGCCGTGTAGCCCATTATTTTTTGCGCGGCGCTGTTCCAGCTGGCCACACGCCCCGCAGTGTCAAGCACGAAGATCGCGTAGTCGACGACACCCTCGATCAGTATTTCGAAATGGCGCTTCGACCTGTCGAGCTGGGAACTCGTATCTTCAAGCTCGTGCCGAACCTCGTTCTGCACAGAAATCAAATCGACCTCTCGTCTTTGACGTCCTGCAATTGCGGCGGCCAATATCAGCGGCGGCAGCGACGCGCTAATCGATACTGCCAGCAGCAGTAACTGCGCTGCATTGAAATCCGTTTGGGTCAACGGGAATCTGCCAGCTGCGACGCCCCAGGCAGCCATTCCGCAAAAAACGAGAGCTGCCGTGGAAACGTTGCGTTGATTGCCTTGCAAGCCGGCTCGCATCAAAGGCAGCACCACGAGAAACCCGAACAGTGACCGGTAGCGAGACGCGAATTTGAATTCGGCGTTTGTCAGGTCAACCCCGATGGCAAGACTGAAAGCAAGAAAGCCGATGGCAGCCGCGAGAACGACAACGGCAAGCGCTTCCAGAAAATCCCACTTGGAAAAAGAAGCGAGAGGCCTCATCGCCCAGAGCACGGTCGTCGGAGCGACGATCAGTGTCGCGGTCCCGTCTGCAAGCCACCAGAAAATCCAGGTGACCGCAGCGTCGGATGGATCGGTCCCGTTCGCGAGCGCGGAAGACCCGAGTGCGAATATCGAGCTGATCACCGCAGTGGGGACAAAGCAGATGAATGAAAACTTCGCCACGTTCTGCGGGGTCGCGAACAGGGTCTCGGGAGCCGACCAGCGGCTGATCAGGAACGACCCCGCGAGCGCTGCAAGCAGGATCCCGCCCACAATCGAGCTCGACTGCAATATAGCGCCGCCAAATAGAAGATAGGAAGAAAGCGAACCGGCCAGGATCGCCGGCCAGATGCGATAACCGCGCAGCAGGACGGCGGCGAGCGCGCATCCGGTGGGCGGGCACAACGGTGATGCAATGGGCGAAGGCAGTAATAGCGCGGCCTTGACCAGACCAAAGAAAACCGTGCCAACGATGGCAAATTCGACCAGATAGGCCGTAGCGCTGCGGTGGATGACAGAAATCTTAGCTTGTCCAAACTCTGTATTGTTCATTGCGTTTCTTTGCGGCCGGATCAGCAAAAATACCCGATACCGCTCAAGAAGTATCGCTTTGTTCAGGTTCGGCTAAGCAAATGGAAACGCACGGCAAATCCTAGCACGAGGCATACGCCTCAAATCCTCCTGAATTTAGCCCGCGGCGAAAAAACCGGCTGGAACAACTATTCCACGCCGCCACAAACAGGATGTCGCTACGCTCATCCGACCAGGTTTCGCAAGGCAACCTGCTCCGTGAAGATCACTCCTTGCTTGAGATGTGGCCGGAAGCCTGCCGACGCACCGGAGTCAGACGGCTGCATGTCCGGCTGGAGTAATCGAACTCTGGAAACAAAGATTGGGCAAAGGTTTGCGCGGCTCGGTCCCCGGCTCAAATTTCGTCTCCCCCGAGCACGCGTGATTGCGATACATCAATGCGCTTTGCAATGAAGTCCTTTAAGATTTTTTTGATGCGCAACTGGACAACTAAAGAGATTTTCATACTCAAACGCGCACTTCAGCGCGGCTTAAGGCCGGAAGAAATTGCCCAGTTGCTGCCGCGGCATAGCGTTCGCGGCATCATTGCACGGACGTGCAAGCAGCAGGACGGCAAATCGCTCCCCGAATTTCTCAGACTAAGGCGAGCTTCGTCCTCGCACGATTGAAAATGCTCCGCCCCGGGGTGAAGATCCCACGAACACGCGCTAGGCGAAGATGCGTCGGCGAAATGCCGGCGCGTCAATCACGTCGGCATTGGGATCCGGGACGATATTAATCTTTTCGCGCCCTCCACAGGTGCAAGGCACGGCTTTTCGCGTTGCAAGTTGGATCCTGTGACCGTCTGGGAACTCGACGTATCGTTGGACAAATCGTCCGCGTCCTTCAACGACATATTTGCTGCCAGCAGGAAAGCGCGCCGGCAAATGAGAGGAAGTAGGCATCTTAGGCCTCCCGTTTTCCAATCACCCCTCAAATAATACCACGACAGCGACGGCATGTTCATTTTGTGACACGACTGTAGTTTTCCCCGCTTTGCACCGCGGCGTGAGCGGCTCATTCCGTATTCGCCGGCGCACTTACAGACATTCGCGGAACTTTTTGTCTTGCAGTGGCGTTATGGGCTCTGAATGAAGGTGCGCCTTTTGCGCGCCGCGTCGTCAAGCGACCTGCGAAAATGCGCCGCCTAATTTCCGGAGGCGAACATGCAGACGCAACCACAGACCCAAGCCACATTCACGATGCCGGCTAAGTCGCATCGC
>JBIOXP010000534.1:0-11224 GCA_044869705.1 Binatia bacterium
CTAGCTTGAGACCCCTCACGAATCCGCCGCACAAGAGAGCACATGTGATGCCACGGTTACAACAGCTTTTTATGTTAAATTTTATGAACCAGTTGTGCGGCTTTAGGTGAGCGAGAGTCCGACTCGACCTTAGCACATGTAAACTTTTGGATTGCGACCGGAAACGAAGTGGTCGGCTGATGGGTCCTGCCAAGTGATGACTTGGTCGACGTTTCTGGGCTGGCAGCTATTGGAGAACCGTCCGAATAACCAGTGCCTAGTCCCGAGCAGGAATTTGCCACGTGGCAAGCAACGACGGACGGCGGCAACCGCAGTAGGTAGAGCTAAAAACTAACCTCGAGCGCACCAATACCGAGACGATGGCCAGTTGGTGTCTTAGCCCATCAGTCCCAAATAGCGCCAGTACGGGATGGCCACGATCAACGCCACAATGTACGCGGCCGCGTAAAAGATATTGATGCGGCACATGAGCGGGTAAGAGAATCCTTTACCGTCTGTGGTCGAGTAAGCGAGCATGTGCCAGTCCACCTGGTAGGGAAAAAACCAAACCTCCGAGGCGATCAAAATAATCATGGCGATGATCCAGGGGCTCATGCCGACATCGATCGATAACGGTAGGAGCGCCACGCACAACGTCACCACCGCCAGGAAACTGGTAAAGACCAATTTCAAAAGGTACGTGAGCAGAGCGATGACTACAAATAACCGCACCGGGCTATCGAGGAACGGTGTAATCACCGGCGACATGACGTCGACGAGCCATACATCGATCTTCGCCTGCTTCAAGAGCGTTGGGATGCTCAGGGTCACACCCATGTGAATCAACAGCTCCCAGTCAATACCTCTACGGAGCATGTTCCAGTCGATAATACCGGTGTTCACCAAAACGGCAAAGGCAATAATCGCGATCCAGGCGCCGTCGATGCCGTGATATGGCGCGGTGAGCCAGCCTGCCACTGTGAACAGCAGCACGGCCTGGCTGATCCATTCCTTGTATGAGAGCGGCCCGAGAATATTAAGCTGAGTCTGCACCATCGTGTAGGAAATTTTGGGCTGAGACTCAGGCCGATAAAGGACGATACTGCAGAGTAAAACGATCAGGATGACAACCAGGGTTGGCGGCAGAGCGGCGATGAACCAATAGCCCCAGGTAAACTGCGCGCGGACATCGTTGGGCAACAAGCCCCAGGCGATCAAGCTCGTCGTCGATCCGGTCAGGAATAGAAAACCCAGCTGCCCGAGGCCCAGAAAACTCGCGACGAACAACCCGGTCGATGCTTTGGAAGGCGTTTTGTAACCCAAGCTTTCGGAAAGATTGATTAGCATCTGGCTGGTAATGACCGTTCGCGCGGTCTGCTGCGGGATCAGCGCCATCACTACAACGCCCATCAGTCCCGTCGCAATAATTTGCCAGTAATAGCTTAGCGGAAACATGCGGACCAAGTGCAGCGATAGACGATAGAACAATCCGGAGCCTGTGATTGCGGCGCCCAGCCCTAGGACGCCGAGGGTCATGAACCAGGTCGTGCTGGCGAATCCACCCATGACGGTTTCCGGCGATTGCAGCTTGGTCAGGATAATCACCATCGCGAAGACAAGCGCCACCCCATAGTCGGGCAGCACCCGAAAAACCCAGAATGTGAGCGTCAAGCAAATCAAGCCCAACAACTTAGTCGCAGAGGAATCCAGACCGGTATCCGGTTGTCCGAACCAAAGATAACCGCCGATTGCGAGCCCAAACACCGTGCCGAACCATTTCATGAAAGAAGAAGAGCCCACCAGTGACTTCCATCGTTTCACGACACTACGAGATCGTAGTTTTGCTTCCGCAGGTGGCCCGATCGCCGGAAAGGCAGGCAAGCTGATTTCTTGAAGCTGTTGCCGATAATCCTCCGAGGCCGCGTTCTCTTGACTGATTAAGTTGATTGCGCTGCGCAATTGCGTGATCGCTTGCCCGTAGTCATTCCGCTGCGCCAGCGTTTCCGCCATGCGCCGATAGCCCGAGATGCCGTCGGCCGCGAGCGCGCCGGACGCTTTCTGGGTCAACACGTCGCGGTAGCTGCGGTAGGCTCCCGCCATATCGCCTAATTGAATCAGAGCGCTTGCGCGCAAATTGACCAAGCGGAGGTCGGCCAAAAGCTGTTCCGGCGGAAACTTATCGAGAATGGTCTTGATCCAGAGCGGTGCTTCGTTGAGCAAAGGTTCGCTGCCTGCAGTCAAAAGCCGGATGGCATTGGACCAGTCCTGGGCTTCGACGCGATGATGGATCGCTTCGCGCAAATTGCCGATCGCTTCATAACGCTCGGCGAAATGCTTGTGCAGGCGTTCCTTCATCTCCGGGCCGTCAACGGCAAGCAGCTTCTCGCGCAAAAAATCTCTAAAGAAGCTGTGCAACTCATACGCGCCATCTTCCAGGCGGCGAATCAGCGGGAATTTACTATCGCCGAGCTCACTGACGAGATGGGCGAGCTCGCTGTCTTGAAAAACTTCGGCCCAAGTTGCTTTGTCGGCGGCGCCGAGGAGCGAAGCCTGCCGAAAGAATGTCTGTTCCTGTGGAGATCGTGCCGTGTAAAATTCTTCGGCCAACGAATTAAACGCTTCGCGGCCAGTAGAATACTGGCGATCGACATAAGAGAGCCGTTTGCTGAGCGTCGCAGCTAACTGGAGCAACCAGGTTGGGTGTTTTTCGATCAGTTCATCCCAGGCGTCGCGTTGGAGGCGCAACACCGAGGTCGGCTTGATTGTACGAATGGTCGCCGACCGAGGTTCCCCCGAGAGGAGCGCCATTTCGCCGAACCAATCCTTCGGTCCGAAGATGGCGACCACTTCAGAGTTATCCGGACCGCTCTCCAACACTACCTCCACGGCGCCAGACTGAACCAGGTAGAACGCATCGCCCTGATCGCCTTGGGAGACAATCGTAGCGCCGACATCGAACGAGACCTCTTCCATCTTGCCGAGAACTTTGGCTACGTCTTCGCGCGATAGCGAAGAAAAAATCGGGATGCTGCGAATGGTATCGGCAAGACCTTCCATCGATTCGTGCTAGCGGATCACCTTATCGGCTTTCTTCAGGATTTCCGGGGTGAAGTTCAGGTCGATAAACCGGGCGGTACGATAATTGAGAATAAGGTCAAATTTGGCGGCGCGCTCGATGCTCAGGCTTGCCGGTTTTTCGCCTTTGATGATCTTGTCGATCAGGCGCCCGGCCTGCCGTCCCATGGCAAGATAATTGGGACCATAAGCGGCGAGCGCCCCGCCGATCGCCCAAGATTCCTGGTTGAACATCGTGGGCAGCTTTTTGGCGCGGGCGGTCTCGAAAAGAAACTCGGATTCACTTTCGAACAGTTCGTCGGGGATCTGAAAAATCGCCGTAGCGGGCATAGGAGGCAGGCTCGTGACTGTGGTCTTCAGTTCATCGCTCGACTTGATGGCATAGCCGGCCGATTCCAGGCCGAGTTTTTTTGCGGCAGCCTCCGCCGCGGCGAAGCTGTCGCGGGAAAAGGGATTATTACCGTCATAAAACACCAGGATCTTTCGCAGTCCGGGGACGATTTCCTTGACGAGCTCGACCCGTTTTTCGGTCGTGGTGCGGGCATATGCGGCCACACCGGTGAGATTTTTCGGGCGCTCTCCAGTGCTTTTCACCAAACCCGAAGCGAGCGGATCATCCGGATGAACAAACACGATAGGTACCTCTCCTGTCGCGGCGATTGCCGCGCGCGTCGCGCTCGTTCCTGTGGTAAAAATAGCATTGACTTGCCGGCTGAGAATCTCGTCGGCTGCAGGTCGTAAAGCGACGCGATTCGCTTTGGCGTTGCGGATTTCAAAAAACAAGTTCTTTTTTTCCTGGTAACCGAGCCGTTTGAGCTCTTCGCCTAGACCTTTGATCGCCTGTGCTTGAGACCGTTCCATCTCCTGGACCAGAATGCCCAGTCGTACAGGTGACTGCGCGAGAACCGGAACCGAAGCGGCGAGAAGCAGCGATAACCCGCTGACGAAAAAAGCCAAGCGAATCTTTCGATGACTTATGCCGGCGATCATCGGGCGTTCACGCTCTCAGTCTGTGCGCAATTATCGTAAAACAATTTCCATTCCCTCATGCGCCACGACTGTGGAGTGAAAAATCTGCTTCGCGCGCGTTTCAATCATTGCCATTGTCTTATCATCGTGGGTGGGCTCGTGGTGAAATAAAGCAAGCTGCTTGACTCGGGCCTTTTTTGCAACTTCGATCGCGATCTCGATGGTGCTGTGGCCCCAACCTTTGCGCGGCTTGACGCGCGAGAAGTATTCCTCCGTAAGATACTGCGCGTCGTGGATCAGTAGATCGGCGCCGCGCGCAAACTCGATGATTTCCGGATAACCGCCGTCCTGTTCCTCGATATCGGTGGCATACACGAAGCTTTTGTTCTCATAGAAAAGCCGATAGAGCATCACTCCATTCAGCGGATGCGCGGAACTTTTGTGCGTCGCAATGCGCAATCCGTTTTCAGCGCCGCTGCCGGCTCCGGCTGAAGTGATTTGGGGACGATGGCCGGGTGGGCCGAAACGAATGACCTCGCCGCCGACGAGGGAGAAAATTTCTTTTTTCCCTTTCAACTCGTCCAGCGAAACGGGAAAAAGATCGCTATGGGTCAAATGGTTCAGGCTTCGTGTCAGTGCGCCGTGAGTCGGCCCCGGTCCGAGAATGAACGTGCGCGCCTTAGCAGTCAGCAAGGGCTCAAAGAAGCAGAGCCCCATCACATGATCGATATGGGTGTGACTGAGGAAGATGTAAGCCGCCGGCACTGCCGCGGCGCCGTCACAAAGCTCCTTGCCGAGGGGAATGATGCCGGTACCGGCGTCGAAGATCAGTCGCCGTCCGTCGACTTGGACCTCGACGCAGGAGGTATTGCCGCCGATTTTAGAGCTTGCTCGGTCGACGGTCGGATAGCTGCCGCGAACGCCCCAGAACTTGAGACGAATCTCCCGGTTGGTCTTGGCAGTTTGGGACTTGGCGTACATGCGACGAATCACCGGGCACTCAAGATGTTATAGGCGAGCACCGGCCGGGCGATGCCTTTGAGACTAAGTTGCTCAATTGCCTCGGCTTCGAATCCCTGTTCCAGCCGACTCATCGTTTTTTGATCCGTGAGAATCTGTCCGCCCTTCGCCTCGGCGCAGAGGCGCGCTGCCAGATTGGGCAAGTTCCCGACGGTGCCATAATCCATGCGTCCTTCAAATCCCATCGTGCCGAGCGTCGCATAACCGGCGGCTATGCCTACGCCCAAATCCAAATCATAGCCTTTCTTCAACCATGCGCCACGTAAGTTTTTCACTCGATCGCGCATCTCGAGCGCCATCCGCGTTGCATGCTGCGGGTGATCTTCGCACGGAATCGGGTCATTGAAAATAATTACAATCCCGTCGCCCATAAAGCGTTCGAGAGTGCCCGCGAACTTGAAAACCAATTGGCCCATCTCCGCATGATAATGGCGTAAGAATTCCATTACTTCTTCCGGCTCGGCGCTGTCCGAAAAGGCTGTGAAGCCGCGCAGATCGAGAAACACGATGGTGATCTCGCGCCGGTGAGTTCTGAACAAATCGTCGTCCTGCCCGAGAATCGTTTCAGCGATCTGGGGTGACAGATAGCGTTTGAGGCGCGCCATGCGCTCGAGCTCGCTCACCTGTTTTTTGACCGTTTCCGCGAGCGTGCGATTCCATTCGGCCAGCGTGTCGTGCATCTCTTTGAGCCGCATCATGGCGCGGACCCGGGCCAAAAGCTCGAAAGAATCGAACGGTTTGGTGACGTAATCATCCGCGCCGGCATCGAGCCCGGCCACTTTGTCTTCTTGTGTGGCTTTGGCGGTGAGCAGAATGACGGGGATGCCCTGGTGCTGCGGCGTCGCCCTGAGGTTTTTGACGACTTCCAGGCCGTTCATGCGCGGCATCATGTAGTCGAGCAGAATTACATCCGGCGCGAAGCTTGCCGTTTTCTCCAGCGCCTCGACGCCGTCGCCGGCCCTCTCGATCACATATTCATAGTCGGCGAGCTCCTGCTCGAGCAAATCGAGGTTGAACGGCTCGTCGTCGACGATGAGAATCTTCTTACTCATAAATTATCCGACATACTTCTTGATCTTTTCGAGCAAAAGTTCCTCATCGATGGGCTTCGATAAATAGTCGTCGCAGCCGGCTTTGCGCGCCTCGATTTCGTCGCCGACCATCGCATGGGACGTAACCGCAATAATGGGAATGTGCTTCAATGCCGTATTCGCTTTGATGCGCCGCGTCGCTTCCCATCCATCCATCACCGGCATGCCGAGATCCATCAAGATGAGATCGGGTCTCTCCTGTTCTGTGGCTTTCACTCCCTGCTCTCCATCCACCGCCTCTAACACGGCGTAATTTTCCTCGAGCAACTGCACGAGCAAGTCCCGGTTCCAGTCCGTATCGTCAACGACGAGTATCTTTTTTTTGTCCATCTCTTCACCTTCGTGAAAATTTTGGATTTTCGATTTTGGATTTTGGATTGTCGGAGAATCTGGGACTGCGGAGTGTCTTGATCGATGCGACGATCATCGCAACAATTTCATGGGATTCTTTTAGCATAGGAGTCACCCTTGCTTCCGAAGCAATCTCCGCCTCGACCAGCAACTCGAGCCAATAAATGGTTTCGTCCGCTTCTTCCTCTACGATGGCGAGTTTGGCAAGCACGTCCGCCGTGGACTTTCCGCGACACGCCGATCGGTAATTTGCTCCGACCGATGTGCCACAACGAACCAGTTGTCTACCGATAACGTCGGCGGTCTTGGTCTTCGGTAGCTCTTCAGCGAGTTGGATTACGCGGAGGGCAAGGCTCTTTGTGCGCCGCTTGAATTCCTGCTCATCCATTTACGCCGTAACCTGCTCCGTAATCCAAAATCCAAAATCGAAAATCCAAAATTGTCTCAGTTCTTTAGTTCCATCGGTAGCGTGATCGTGAACTTCGAGCCTCGGCCGACCGCGCTCTCAACGACGATCTCGCCGCCCATTAAATTGATGAATTTTTTTACGATCGCGAGGCCAAGGCCCGTGCCGCCGTACTTGCGCGTACTCGACATATCCGCCTGGCGGAACTCGTCGAAGATATATTTCAGCGCTTCCTGGTTCATGCCGATGCCGGTATCGGAGACCGTGAGCTTGAGTATTCCGTCGTTGCGCGCGGCGGCGACTTTGATTTCGCCTTTTTCGGTGAACTTCACGGCATTGCTCAACAGGTTGAGAACACATTGTTTGAGCTTGTCGCGGTCAGTTTTCATTGGCGGGATATCGGGGGCGATGTCGGTGACCAGCTTCACATTGCCGTTCCTGAGCAGCGGCTCGACGGTCGTGGTCGCAACACGGATGATCTCGTCGAGCTTGAAGGTCTCGGCAAACGCCTCCATGCGTCCGGCCTCAATCTTTGCCAGGTCGAGCAGCTCGTTGATCAACGTGAGCAAATGATCCGAGCTCACGAGAACTTTCTGGAGATTTTCCTTCTGCAACGGCTCGATCTTTCCTTCGGTGCGCCGCAGGACGATCCGGGTAAACCCAATGATGGAATTCAGCGGCGTGCGCAGCTCGTGACTGACGTTGGCGAGGAATTGTGACTTGTGACGATTGGCGGCTTCGAGCTGATCGTTCTTGTCTTGAATCTCCTGGAATAACCGGACATTCTCAATCGCGATGACCGCCTGGTCCGCGAAAGTCTTGAGTAGGGCAACCTGTTTGTCCGAAAACGGCCGAACTTGGGTGCGACGTACGTTAATAACACCGATCGGACTTCCTTCGCGCAGCAGGGGCGTGGCCAATACCGTTCGCGCACCGCTTGCCGGTTGGCGAGCTTTGGAATCAGGGAATTCGGTTTCCATCTGGGCAGCCAGATCCTCGACGTGGACCGTGGTTCGATCGATGACGGCTCTGCCTCCGGGTGTTTTCCGACTAATAGCGGGAATCGTCGTGACAAACGGAATCGCGCCGTATCCGGCCACGCGCTGAAGCACGTCTCCGGAGGTTAAGAAAAGTTGTGCGTCATCGGCGTCGCACAACCGCGCCGCTCTTTCTGCCACGGCATCCAAAACGGGTTGGGTGTTTGTCGGCGAGCTGGCAATAGCACCCAATATCTCGCTGGTCGCTGTCTGCTGCTCGAGCGATTCGGTAAGTTCCTTCGTGCGATCTTCGACTTTGCGCTCCAAATCCACGTAAGAATCCTGAAGCTGCTCGGTCATTCGGTTGAATTCATCGGCAAGCACCTCGATTTCGTCGCCGGTTTTTAGATTCAAGCGAAAACCGAGATCGCCCGCGCCGATGCGCTCGACGCCTTCACGAAGGATGCGCACCGGCTGCACGACTCGCCGCGCGAGGAAATAACTGGCAAAGAGCGCCATACCGAGGCCGATCATGAACAAGGCCGAAGTACGCAGCATCGAGGCGTAAAGCGCTTCGTAAGCTTCTTCCAACGGCCGTTCCACAATCACCGCCCATTCAAAACCAGGAATGAGTGCAAACGAGCTGAGAACATCTTTGCCCTGCAGATTCTTCGCCACGACTGCGTTGACCGCGCGTGTTCCCGGCGCCGTGTCGAACGCGGCGGCGACGACCGGTAATTGGCCGACGTTGCGCCGTTGCAAGACCAAACTGATATCCGGATGCGCGATCAGCTCGCCGGATCGGCTGACCGCATAAGCATAACCGGCTTTGCCGATCGTGATACTGGAAACCACATCGCCGATGTATTTGAGATTGACCTCCGCCTGCAGCACACCGATAACGTCTCCGGCAAAACGCTCGATCGGCACGGCGATGGTCATATAGGGTTCGGAGCCGCGCACGAAATAGACTGGACTAAAATACGATTTTCCCTGGAACGCCTGTTTGAACGCCGGGGAGGAAGAGAGGTCTTTTTTCGCGTCCGGCAAGACCGTGCGCAATCGCGAGGCCTGTACTTGGATGAGCCCGTGTTCGTTAAGCGCAACCGCCTCAGTTACGGCTGGCGCGATCAAAAGAAGTTTTTCCAGCTCGAAACGGAAATCGGCGGTCAAGCCTTTCGGCGCAATGTCGCGGCTCTTGGTGGCGCCCTTGAGAACGTTGTGGATTTCCTGGACGAAATGCTCGATCTTGAAAGCCGCGCCCGCCGCGATTTCTTTTTGCAACAGCGCCAGCTGTTCCCGGCTTTCCTGATAGCGATAGTAAATTTCGATGAGCCCGCTGGTAATCAAGCCGCCGCCGATCAGAATGACCGAAATCAGGAAGTAATCGCGCACGAGTCGCCCGCGCCTGGGCGCGCCCAGGTTGCCCAGGAACGGAAGCTTGCGCAGCTTATCTCGCCAGCCCATAAACCTTTTGGTTATTGTACGACTTTGGCTGTTCTTGCAACCACAACCGCTGAAGCTGTCTAAGGCCGTCTGCCATGACTTGGTTTCGTTGCCTCAGCGAATCACTTTGGCCGCTTTCGCGAGCACATCCGTTGGAATCGCGACACCGATCTGGTTGGCGGTCTTGAGGTTGAGCGTCAAATCAAATTTTGTAGGTTGCACGAGCGTCAGTTCGCCGGGCTTTTTGCCCTTGAAGATTTGATCGACGTATTCGGCGGCACGCCGTGAGAGATCGACGAGATTGACGCCGTAACTCGCAAGCCCGCCGGCATCGACGAAATCGGCGCGATCGTAAACTGCCGGAAGGCGATTTTTGAGCGCGGCTTGGGCGATTTGGGACACATGCGAATTGAACAGGGCGTCGGTCAGAAGAAAGAGCGCGCTCGAGCCGGCTTTTGCCGCATTGGCGACGGCGCCATCCAATTCGTTCGCGCTTTGAGCCGTTGCCGAGTGAACGCTCAAGCCCGACGACTGAGCGCCGAGCTCGGCGTCCTTTCGATTGCGCGCATGCCCGGGATTTTTGGGATTGGACAGGAACGCAATCAGGGTAGCCTTGGGAAGTATTTCCTTGATCAGCTTTATACGAGAGCCGAAAAAGTCAGGCGACATGCGGCCTACGCCCGTAATGTTGCCGCCGGGAAACATATAACTTTTGATCAAACCAGCTTCGACGAGATCGCCGGCGCCCGCAACGACAATTGGAATCGTGCTCGTGGCTTTTTTGGCAGCAACCGCCACCGCGGTGCCGCCGACTACAATGACATCGGGTTTTTCTTCGACCAGCTCGCGCGCCAACTGGGGCAGACGATCCAGTTTTCCATCGCCGAAACGGTACTCGATAGTAATATTCTTGCCTTCTTCATAACCGAATTCGCGCAGTCCCTGGCGCAAGCCTTCGTCACGGGGCTCGTTCAAGGCTTCGGTTCCGGAGACCAGTACTGCGATTTTCCAAGTTTTGTTCACCGGCTGCTGAGCCTGAGCCCGAAGACTAAACAGTAAAAGCACGGCGTATAAAACGAGACTAAACGTTTTTCGAGTCATGCTTTTATTCACGCCTTTCGCTGTACAAATCATGCTCACCGAATGACCTTGTCCGCCCGCGCAAGAAGGTTGGGGGATATGATTAACTCGAGTTGTTTCGCAGTATTGAGATTAATAATCAATTCAAACTTGATCGGTTGCTCGATGGGCAGATCCGCTGGTTTTGTGCCTTTTAGAATTTTGTCAACGTACGTCGCAGCTCTTCGGAAAAGGTCAGAGAGGTTGACGCCATAGGACATCAAACCACCCGCTTCCGGGAAATCGCGCCAGCCATACATGACCGGCATGCGATGTTTCGCCGCCACGGATACGATGTGTTGGCGCTCGGGTATATAACTCGAATTCGGCGGAAGAATGGCGGCCTGAAAACGCTCCCGCCGAGCGGCTGCAAGTGCCCCATCGAGACCGTTCAAGTTGCGGAGTTCAAACATCCGGGTGGTGACGCTAAATTTCGGCGCATTGTCCTGGAGAATTTTAAAGCCGATCATCTCAGTAGAGATATCGGGGTTGATCAACATGGCAATATTGGTGATCTTAGGCAACGCCTCTTTGAACAGTTCCAATCGTCTCGTCGCCATGTCAGGCGCGAGAAACGATAGACCGGTGATATTTCCACCGGGAGCAGCCAAACTGGTCACAAGTCCCGTTCTGATCGCGTCTCCAGTCGTTGCCATGACAATAGGAATTGTCGCTGTCGCTTTCTTGGCAGCTTGAGCCGCGGGTGTTCCCTGTGTCACGATCAAGTCGACCTTGGAGTTGACCAAATCATAAGCCAACTCGGGTAAGCCATCCAATTTGCCGTTGGCTGA
>JBIOXP010000535.1:0-3270 GCA_044869705.1 Binatia bacterium
ACGATCACATAGGTATTGCAATTTTTGACCATCAGCTTTTTTTCACCATGCTGGTTCGAATCCAGGTGGGCCCACCAAACCCAACGGTGTAAAGAACTTCCCCTCAGACGTTTTGACGGGCAGTTTGTACGTGATGGTGAAGTCGTCGCCGCGTACTCTCACCTCCTTTACGACCTCTTGTAAAAATTCCCTTTTTGCACCGATTTGCTTCGCCAAACCGACGCTGCATTTCCGCGAGGTAAGCATCCATGTGCGCTGTCGGAATTGCCTGGACCGTTTTCGCCCCGGGCTGATCACGGTCAAGAGCTTGTTTCTTTTTGAGCAATTCTTGGCGCCGTTGATGAAGCTCCTTTATATGTTGAGCCGCATGTTCGATCGAAACTCGCCCGACTCGAGGGTGTTTTCCCAACGCTGTAGCCTTGCCTGCAAATCATTGAGTGCTAATCGCACTGCAACTTGCTCGGGCAAAGATTTGTGCTGGGACGATAATGTGGTTTCCAGTACTCGCTGGATATACATTCGGATATTGTCCGGTGTCAGTATTTCTTCCTGGATCTTGGCCAAGATGATGCTCTCTTGTTCTTAACGATCGACCTTGTGAGGGGCAATCTCGGGGGTCACTGCGTTTCATGCGTTAATTCGACTGTAGGTATCAACTATTTGGCTTGCGTATGCAGTTGTCCGATCGACAATCAACATCGAAACCCACAAATGCACCGCCTGAAGAGCAGGCGTGGACTTTTCTTGCGCTTCGGAGTAATCGGGCTTCTATGCCGAGGAGCGAACACCGCACCAGATTAGGATTCCATTTTGAGCCGGCGAAAGGGCGCGCCGCAAAGGCTCGATTCAGCTTAATTGTCCTAACGCTGACTATTCTCGGCGCTAGCGGCGGAGCGATGTCCGCGTACGGACGCCGCGCGACGGCACGAAGCGCGAAATTCTGGGAGACATTGCTATCTCTAATCATAGTTGTTTCCCTGCTTTTTCCCGGTGTATCTTTCGGAGCAAGCCAGAATGCGGCCATCGACGGTGCCAAAAAAGAGGGTAAGCTTGTTCTTTATACCGCGATGCAGCCGGAAGATTCGACTAAGCTGATCGACTTGTATCGCAGCCGATTTCCATTCGTCGACGCGAGCTTTTTCCGCGCCGGTAGCGCGCCGCTGCTGAACCGCATTTTGACGGAGAGCCGCGCCGGCCGTTTTCTTTTCGATGTGGTCTCAGGGAAAGTTTCCGATCTTCTCTTGCTGCAAAAGCGTGGCCTGTTGGGGACGATCGTCTCTTCCGAGTTGGCCGCCTACCCAGATAAATTCAGAGACAAACAAAATCGATGGGTCGATATCTACAACAACTACTACACCGTTGCTTACAACAACCAACGGGTTCGGCCTTCGGAAGCGCCCGCCGGATGGGATGATCTGCTCGATCCCAAGTGGAGTGACGGCAAGATTACGCTCGATCCCCGCGCGTACGATTGGTATTTCGGCATGATGACCGCATGGGGCGCTCAAAAGGGCGGCGATTTCATGCGCAGACTCAATCGGCAGAAGTTGGCTTTTCGCGACGGCAACGTATTGATCGCCAATCTGCTTGCGGCCGGAGAATTTCCCATCGCGATCACATACGCGCATCTGGTCGATAGGCTAAGGACGCGTGGAGCGCCCGTCGACTGGGTCGCGGTTAAACCGATGGTCGCAGCACCGATCTCCATTGCCTTGGCGGCGCGGCCTATGAATCCCAATGCGGCTAATTTATTTGTCGATCTGGTGTTATCCAAAGAGGGGTTGGAAATCCTTAAATCCATGGGCCGCGTGCCCACTCGCAGCGACGTACAGCCATCGGCCAAGCGACTTGACGCGAAGGCGCTCGATTTATTTCCGCTGCACGTTAGCAGCGATGAGATGGACCCGGAAGATTTCCGCAAAAGTTTTGGGCTGCGCTGATGCGATAACGAGTCATTGCGTATCAGCGCTCGTCTTTTACGATCTGATTCAGCGACTGCGAATGAGCAATTTCGTCGTTGAACAGATAAAGGAGGCGCTATATGCGTACTGCTGAGCAGTTCAAAGAAGCCATTCTCGACGTGTTGGAGGAAGAGAGATGGACCGTCCCGACCCTGCTCGAGACCTACAACGCCAATCACATGACGCGCGAAGGAGCGCGCGTCTACGCCCTCGAACATTGCGTGTTCGCCGCGAACTTTCCGCGCTGGCTGACCAACATCGCCGGCAACTGTCCGATCCTCGAAGTGCGGCAGTATCTGATCGAAAATGCCTTCGTCGAGGAAGTGCGCGATCCGACGATCGTTACCGGCCATTATGAAAGCCTCGTCGACTTCGCAGTCGCGCTCGGCCTCGATCGCGAGTACATCTACAACTATCAGGGCGCGCCGATCACCAAGATGCGCATCGTCTATTGCGACTATGTGAGCCGCTATCGCCCCTGGCTCGAAGCCTTCGCGAGCATCGCCGGCAACGAGGTCGCCCGCGGCAAGGCGATGATCCAGCGGGTCGGTGAGCGCGCCCGGACGTCGCGCAAGAATTGGGACAAACTGAAGCTCAACGACAAGGCTCTAGCACACTGGGATGCGGCCGACGAAGCGGATTCGTCCGACGGCGGCCACGGCGACGCACCGCTCGCGATTCTCGCCAAGTATGCCGTTACGAAGGAGAAGCAGGACGCCTGCCTGGAGGCGATCCGCGATCGCCAGCACATCAACCGCATTTGGATGGACCAGATCGGCGCGTGGTCCTACGAGGCGTCTGGCCTCACCGCGCCGACGCTCGATGGTCGATTCAAGTGGCCGCAGCCGCGCCTGAGCTAACCGTCTATGCGTCGCGCTGAGCTTCCTGATCATCCGCGCTCGAGCGTCGTCACGGGCGGCGCTTCGGGAATCGGGCTTGGAATCGTCCGCCATTTTCTTGCGCTCGGTGGCTCCGTTGTCGCCGTCGATCGCGATGCGCAAGCCTGCGCAAGTGCGCGAGCGGGGCTGGCGGAATTCGGCGATCGCGTCAGGGTCGTCGAAACCGACATCGGTTCGGAGCTGGGCGCCGCGTCGGCCGTCGACGCCGCGTTGCAGGCCTTTGGCTCGCTTGATCTTCTGTGCAACAACGCGGCGTATCATCCGCTTGAGACGATCGAGGCGCACAAGCTCGACACGTGGCGAGAGACCTTCCGGGTGAACGTGGATGGGACGATGCTCTGTTGCCGCGCAGCCATTCCGGCGATGCGGCGGCAGAGTTATGGCACGATCGTCAACATCGGCTCGGTCAG
>JBIOXP010000536.1:0-5676 GCA_044869705.1 Binatia bacterium
CATGTCGGTCGCGAACGAGCAGCAGGACGCGCTGATTCGCACGGCATTCAGCACGATCGTGCGCGAGAGCCAGGACCTCACGTGCGGTCTTTTCGATACCCGGGGGCGGATGATCGCGCAATCGCTGAGCGGCACACCGGGCCACATCAACGCCATGGCGACGTCAATGAAACATTTCCTGGCCGCGTTCCCGCCGGAGAAGCTCGCACCCGCAGATGTGCTGATCACCAACGATCCTTGGCAGACCGCGGGTCAAATCAACGACATCACGATCACGACGCCGATTTTTCGCAACGGCAAATTGACCGCGCTCTTCGCGAATACCTGCCACAGCGCCGATATCGGCGGGCGAATTCTTTCGGCCGAGGCGCGGGAGGTTTTCGAAGAAGGTTTACGTATTCCGATCATGAAATTGTTCGAGGCCGGCGAGCCGAATCGCGTGCTCATGCAGATCGTTCGAGCTAACGTGCGCCAGCCGGACGAAGTCATCGGCGATTTCTACGCCCAGGCGGCATGCAACGAAACCGGCGGACGAGCGCTGCTGGAGATGATGGACGAATTCGAGCTCGACTCGATCGATGGTATCGCCGATGAGATCATTCAGCGCTCCGAGGCGGCCGTGCGGGCGGAAATTCGTAAGCTCCCGAATGGCGAATGGACAAACGAAACATGGAGCGATGGATTCGACGAGCCCATCGTGGTGCGCTGCTCAGTCAAGATCGCCGACGCGGACATTTTCATCGACTTCAGCGGCTCTTCGCCGCAGAGCACGCGCGGCATCAACGTCGTTCTCAACTACACGCACGCCTATGCGAGCTTCGCGATCAAAGCGGCAGTGTGTCCGGACGTGCCGCACAATGACGGCAGTTTCCGTCCCGTTCATGTCAGCGCGCCGCCCGGGAGCATTCTCAACGCCCTCGATCCGGCGCCGGTAGCGAGCCGCCAGGTGATCGGTCACTTCATTCCGAGCGCAATTTTTGCGGCTCTCTCGGGCGCGATGCCGGACCGCTTGATGGCGCCCGGCGCCGATCCGATCTGGCTCAGCGTTTGGCGCGGTCAAAATCCGCCGTTTACGTTGACCGTTTTCCAGGTGGGCGGCACCGGTGCTCGACCAGCAAAGGACGGCTTGAGCGCGGTCGGTTTCCCGAGCGGCGTTGCCGGTGTGCCGGCGGAGGTGATCGAGAGTCTATCGCCTGTGGTGCTGAAACGGCGCGAGTTACGGCCGAATTCCGGTGGGCCTGGCCAGTGGCGTGGCGGTTTAGGGCAGTCGACCGAGTTTACTCGCCGCGGAACGGGACGCTGGAGCGTCAGCTCCATCGCCGATCGAACCGTTTATGCGGCGCCCGGTCTGCGCGGCGGCGAGTCCGGCGCGACGGGTGAAGTCACACTCGATGACGGTACGCGGCTGAATGCCAAGGCGTTAAAGGATTTGAAAGAGCGCGATGTCGTTCATGTAAATCTTCCCGGTGGCGGCGGGTATGGAGATCCCTTCGTTCGTGACCCGGAGAAGGTGCGCTGGGATGTCATCGAAGGCTATGTAACGCCGGCCGAAGCGGAAAAAAAATATGGCGTGGTAGTGTGCTATTCGGGAAAACCCGATGATTTGGTGAAATTAGCTGAACACTGGACGATTGACGAGGAGAAAACGGCAGCGCTCAGGAATACGATGAGCCAGCATTGAAGTATAAACCGCGTCATGACTGCTGACGGATTTTACCGTCGGGCCATCTAGGCGTTCCAGATGCGAACTCAAATAGCGATTCCCCGAATAGCGACCGTCACGGTCACGTAACGAGGGGCTCGTAAAGGGCGGGCAACGGGATCCCTCGATACGCGCTTCGCGCTACTCGGGAAGTCGGCTTATTCGATTCCTAGGCAGCGAGTAAGCCTTAGGGACGGTATCTTCGCCTCATGCGGGAAAGCGGCTATTTGATCGGGGTAATAATAAAATCAGGGAAATATTTGAAGCACGAGTTTTCATAGAAGGTGGCGAGGCGAAAAACCTTTCCTAGTGAGTGCAGCTTGATCTGGTGAAAACATGGAACTGAACGGACGCGTGGCATTGGTGACCGGCGGCGCCGGCGGCATCGGCGGTGCGGTGGTTCGGCGTTTGGCAAAAGCCGGCGTAAGCGTCGCTGTGAATTACCGCAGATCGGCAAAGGAGGCCGAAGCGTTGGCGCTGGAGAGCGAGCGCGCCGGCGTTAAAGCGATGGCGGTGCAAGCCGATGTACAGAACGACCGGCAGGTCAGAGCGATGATCGATAAGATCGGCGCTCAGTTTGGCCGCCTCGACATCCTTCTCAACAATGCCGGAGTAACCCACTGGGTCAAGGTTTCGGATCTGGAAGGGTTAACCGATGCGATTTGGGACGAGATCCTTGATGTCAACGTCAAAGGCGCATTTCGCTGCGCGCGTGCCGCGGCTAAACTCCTTGAAGCCAATAGCGGGATGATCGTCAACGTCTCGTCGATCTCCGGGGTGTTGTCGCCGTCAACCATGTCGTCGCTCGCCTACGGCACGGCCAAGGCGGCGCTGATTCATCTGACCAAGGGACTCGCCGTCGCGCTCGCGCCGAAGATTCGCGTAAATTGTGTGGCGCCGGCGTTCACCGACACGCCCTGGATGAGCGGCCATTACGGGGAAAAATATGCGCAGGTCATCGAGCAGGCTGCAGCCGGATATCCACTGCAGCGCATCGCCACGCCTGATGAAGTCGCCGGCGCAATCGTTGGCTTAATCACGGGCGGCGATTTCGTGACCGGCCAGACATTGATCGTGGATGGCGGCTTGAGCTTGAGCTGACGAAGACCGCTTGGGCCGGCGCCAGCTCTCCACGAGCTCCGAGATTACAACCGGGTCATGCTGAGCGAGAGCGAAGCATCTCGTCTTGTACAGCTGCAAAATCCAGATTATTCGGCATTCGCCTCAGAATGACACTTACGCGGCGGCTGGCTTCAATATCGCTGGATCAGCTCATTTGTGGGCGCGGATGATGTTCTGGCCGAGGCGCCAGCGGAGCACTTCATTGGCGCCTTCCGTGATCCGTGTGCTCCGGATCTGACGATACCACCATTCGAGCGGCAGCTCCTTCATCAATCCCAACCCCCCGTGAACCTGAATTGCGCGATCGACGACTCGGCTCGCCATCTCTGTCGCCATGACTTTGACCATGTACGAGAGATCGCGCACGTCTTCACCCCGATCGACGCGCCAGGCGCACTCGTAGACCATGTTTCTAACCGCGTGAAGTTCCATCGCCGAGTCCGCGATCATGAACTGAATCGCTTGTCGGTCCGCCAGCGGGCGACCAAAGGTGACGCGGACCTTGGCGTACTCGATCATCATGTCGAGAGCGCGGCGGGCGATACCGACCGGGCGCGCGCCGTGGCCCCGGATACGTCCTTCGCCGATCCATTTCTGCGCCAGCGAAAAACCGCCTCCGATAGCGCCGATAACGTTCGCTGCGGGAACTCGGACGTTATCAAAGACAATCTGCCACGGCGCTTCGCCCATCATGGCCGGCCATTGGCGCTCGAGTAGCACTCCGGGACTTTTCAGATCGACAGCGAAACAGGTAATCCCACCGCGCGCTCGTTTTTCCGTATCGGTGACGGCCATCAACTGAGCATAGTCGGCACGCCCGGCGGCCGTGATGAATCGCTTGGTGCCGTTGATGATGAAATCATCGCCGTCCTGTACCGCGCGCGTTCGCATGTTGGCTGGATCGCTCCCGGCATCGGGCTCGGTCTGGGCGAAGCAAAATTTCAGCTCACCGCGCAGGACCGGTTCGAGAAATCTTTCTTTCTGCTCTTCATTGCAATGAAAAAGAACCGGGCGAACCTCGGGGCCAAAGAGCTCGAGGCTGCGAAATGGCAGGGAGGCAGCCCGCGCGATCTCTTCGTGGATGATACAGCGCGGCAGTAAACCGAGCCCGGCGCCGCCGTACTCGGCGGGAACATCGAGCATCCAAAGCCCCATTGCCTTCGCCGTTTCCTGCAGCGGCTTGAGCAGATGCTCCGGCATCGGTCCTTCGCTGTCGTGGCGGTAAACGCGCTCGAGAGGGATCAGCTCTTTATCGACGAACTTGCGCACCGTATCGCGCAGGATTTGAATTTCCTCGGGAAGATCAAAATCCATGTTATTCCTTTGAGTCGAATCGCTGTACGAGGGTAAAATTCTTACCCGTTCTACGAGGCAACAATCGTATTTCCCAAGGCGCCGATTTTGGACGATGAAACTTCCACGATATCCCCAATCTTCAAAAACAGATCCAACGGTCGTTTGCCATCGGGTCCACGCCGCGATTTATCGGCGGCGGTTCCGGCCGAAGTGCCGCCCGCAATCACGTCACCAGGAACGAACGTGAAGTCTCGAGATAGATACTCGAGCACCTCGCCAAAGGGCCAGATCATCTCTTTTGTGTTGTAGCTTTGCCGCACCACGCCATTGACGCGGGTTTCGGCGTCGATGTTTTGAGGATCGACGTCGCCGACAACGATACAGGGACCCATCGACACCGCGCCGTCGAAATTTTTCTGCAAATTGTAACTGACCACGCGATCGCTACCGCCGGGATCTCGAATGCTCCAGTCGTGAAACAACGTCACACCCCAGACATAGTCTTTGACCTCCGCGGCCGGAATGTCTTTACCGCGTTTGCCGATGACGATTGCGATCTCGCCCTCATAGTCGAAGTAGGTGACGCGTTTTGGAAACGGAATCGGATCGTCGGGGCCGGCCACTTCAGCCGGAACCTTCCAAAAACCCCACTGTCCCGCTTTCCTCGCTTCGGCAACGATTTGCTCGATGGATACGTCGGTCTTGCCGAGGCGGTTCGCCCACATCCCCGCGAGATGCACGGCATAATTTCCGCCGACACACGCGATCCGGCGCTCGGGCCATGGCGCATGAATCTTGATCGAACTGGCTTCGTAGAACAATTGACTGTGTTCTCGTTCGCCGGCACCCGAACAATGCTCGACGACTCGTTCGCTGTCTTCGATGGCGGGGGCGCCGCGCTCGATGAATGCTAACAATCGAGGCGGAACGCGTTCTGCCGCTTTTTGTTCCGGATTGGATTCGCCGCTGTGCCGGAGATACTCGGTCATGCCGCGGTTGAGATCGAGAATTCGCTTTCCCTGTAACGCGCCGATTCTTTTTTCTGGGCCGAAAACCACAATATTCATGCTTGCTCCTGAAAAACCGTTGATCGAAGATGCCGTAACACTCCGATCGCGGTCGGGTCAAGCGCGCACAGCTCGGAAAGATTCTCGTCACAGGCCTATGTGGCTTGTTGATGCGGACTAGAGCTTTGGGCCAGAGATGGAGATGCGAGCCCAATCCAAGGAACGAGGCATCTTTCCATTTGGCTAGATCCCTAGCGCTGTTTTTGGTACGTTCGCCGAGCGATCCGTCCCATAACCAAAACAGTTCTGCTGCGGGTTTCGGGGGGAGTTTCAATGAAGCGATTGGATTTCTTTCGCTGCCGGTGCCGATGGTTGTTGTTGCTAGCGTTGGCGTTTCCCCAAGCTGGCGCGGCAGCGACGGACAAGTTGACCGGCTTTTATTCGGCTCGCACGATGTCGCAATCGATGCCCTGGATCGCCGAGGAAGCGGGGCTGTTTCGAAAATATGAGCTCGATTTTCAGCTCGTATACATTTCGTCGGCGCCGATG
>JBIOXP010000537.1:0-7960 GCA_044869705.1 Binatia bacterium
AAAGCTCATGAAGTCGAACAGCGCTGATGCCAAAGCGATCAAGGCTGCTGTCGAAGCCAAGGATCACTCAACCGTGGAGGCTAAAGCAAAGGATATATCTGGAAACGCCGAAAAGATTGTCAGTCTCTTTCCGAAGGGAAGCACCACAGGGAAAACCAAAGCCAAACCCGAGATTTGGGAAAAATCGGCTGACTTTGCGAAAAATGCAAAGAATCTCGGCAAGGCGGCAAACGAATTGGCGGCCGCTGCCAAAGCGGGCAATGATGCTGAAGTGGACGTCAAGGTGAAAGCCCTCGGCGAGGTCTGCAACTCATGTCATAAAGAATTTCGCGCAGAGAAATACAGCGAATAGGCCCTTGCTCGCGTATCCCTCAGGCGTCATCGAAGGCCCCGAAGCGATTCGGGGCTTTCTTGTTTCTACGACTTCGGTCCGATAGTATCTGACTTATAAAAATCGGAGCTTAGAGCACAACGATGAGCCGAAAATTCGCTGTCTTGGTCCTAATATTATTTTTGGTCGGTCTGTCGAGAGCGCCCGCTGTTGCGCAAACCACCCGCCTCAATGTTGGGTACAGTGCTGCCAGCGCCGATCAGTTGCCGGCGTGGGTTGCCAAAGATACAGGGCTCTTTGCCAAAAATGGTCTGGATGTTCAGCTGATATTTTTCACCGGCGGCACCACTGCGATTCTCGCTCTCGTCTCTGGAGACGTCCCGATCACTCAAGTTTCCGGACCGGCTTTGATTAACAGCGTGTTTGCCGGGTCGGATGCGGTATTTGTCGCGGCTGGAATCACATCGCTCAATTACGTCCTCATGGGCAAGCCCGGGATAAAGAGCGCTGAGCAACTCAAAGGCGGTACGGTAGCGATCAGCCGATTTGGTTCCGCCACGGATACCATTGCTCGATTTGCCCTACGAAAAATCGGCCTAAATCCCGGAAAGGACGTTACTCTAGTGCAGGTGGGAAGCGGTCCTGAGCGGCTGAGTGCGGCTCTGACGGGTCGAGTCACCGCATCGGTCATCAATCCGCCTTCGAGCTTCATTGCCGAAAAGAAGGGTTTAGCGATTATTGCCGACGTGGCCAAAATGGGTTTGGTTTTCCAACACACCGGCGCGGCGACGACCCGTAAATACATTAAGGAACATCCCGACGTCGTGCGCCGCTATGTGCGGGCGCACGTCGAGGCGGTGCACAAGATGTGGACCGATAAAGAGGCTACCATCAAAGCGCTTGGCCACTATATGGGCAGCGGCCTCGATCGCGAAACATTGGAGAAAAGCTACGAGAATGTGATGACGGAAGCGATGTACCCCAAGAAGCAGTACCCCAGCCTCGAAGGACTCAAAACCGTTCTCGAAGACATCGCCGAGCGCGACCCCAGAGCCAAGACTGCCAAACCCGAGCAATTCGTCGATATGAGCTTTATTCGGGAGCTCGACCAAAGCGGTTTTATCGACGGACTTTACAAAAAGAAATAACGCTTCGCTCATCTCTTCGCTTCATGTTGAGCTCGCAACGAGGCGATGCCGCCGCCGCCGACATCGAGCGGTGGGCCAGCGCAATCGCCAAACCCATCGATTCTGAGATCGGCATCACGGTCGCGTTCGATGCCGATTCCAATACCTTCATCTTACGGCTGATCAAATCGTCCAGGGTTTTGATTTTTCGGTTTTCCGAAGCCCAAGTGCATACCGACGGCCGGGAGGCGGAATGCGAGCGCACATTAAATCGAAAAATTAAGGATTTGTGGAATTTACTTTAGAAGCCGAGAAAGGCTAGCCGTCCAGCAGTCGCGCCGCATCCTTGGCGAAATAAGAAAGAATCATGTCCGCGCCCGCGCGGCGGATCGCAAACAAGACTTCCATCATGATCCGGCTCTCTTCAATCCAGCCGTTCTGCCCCGCCGCCTTGATCATCGAATATTCGCCGCTCACGTTGTACGCGGCCAGCGGATAACCGAACTTCTGTTTGACCCGGTAGATGATGTCGAGGTAGGCCAGCGCCGGTTTGACCATGACTATATCCGCTCCCTCGCGGATATCGAGATCCACCTCGCGCAATGCTTCCTCGGCATTCGCCGGATCCATTTGATAAGAGCGCCGATCGCCGAATTGCGGCGTTGACTCGGCGGCCTCCCTGAACGGACCATAAAAGCCCGATGCATATTTGGCCGCATAGGCCATGATCGGGGTCTGCTGAAAACTATTATCGTCGAGTATTTTACGAATGGCGCCGACCCGTCCATCCATCATATCTGAGGGCGCGACAATATCGGCGCCTGCTTGCGCATGGGACAAGGCCTCCTTGGCCAGCAATGCCAACGTGCTGTCGTTATCCACTTCGCCGTTTTTCACCACGCCGCAATGACCGTGGTCGGTGTACTCGCAAAGGCAAACGTCCGTGATCACGAGCAGCTCGGGAACTTTTTCTTTGATCGCGTAAATCGCCTGCTGCACAATCCCGTCCGCAGCATAGGCTTCACTGCCGAAGATGTCCTTATGTTTTGGAACACCGAATAGAATGACCGCCGAGATGCCCAGCGAGTTGACCTCCTGTGCTTCGCGGATCGCTCGATCCACGCTTAACTGAGCCACGCCCGGCATCGACGAAATCGGCTCGGCTTTATCTCTGCCGGGTCCGATAAACAGCGGATAGATGAAATTTTTGGGCTCGAGCGCCGTTTCTCTGATCAGAGATCTGAATCTTTCGTTACGTCGGAGCCTTCTCGGCCGGTAAATCGGGAAGTTCATGACCGCTCCAACTGAGCAAAGTTAGAAAGTTCCATGTCGGCGCGCTACAGAGTGGTTATCATCAAAGCTGGGCTTGCGGTTAGAGTTTATGCTGAGCACTCGCGAACATGGAGCTGACGAGATATTCACTCGGCATTTTGAGAGCTTCTCGAACGATTAGTTATCGGTTTGAAATGCTCAACGATCGCGCGCAACATGCCTGTCGCCGTAAACTGATCCGCGACGATATCGGCGCGCCCACCCAGCTCCTCGATTGTCGCCGCAGTGATCGGGCCGATGCAGGCAACCGTGCTTCCACTGGCAATCTCACCGAGCTTTCTGCCGCCGAAAAGCCGGACAAAATTCCTCACCGTGCTCGAGCTTGTAAAGGTAATGACATCGATTTTGCGCTCGGTGAGCAACGCCGCGAGCGGACGGATATCAACGCACGGCAGCTCGGTGCGATACGCCACGATCACATCGACCAGCGCGCCCCATTTGCGCAGAGTAGCAGGCAAGATCTCGCGGGCTTCGGCGGCTCGCGGGATCAGCACTCGTTTGCCATGGATTTCTTCAGGTGAGAGCGCAGCCAAAATTCCTTCGGCCTGATAGCGCTCGGGGACGAGACATGGATGGATCCGTTCACGTTCCAGTTGTTTTGCGGTTTCGACGCCGATTGCGCCGACTTTCCGCGCACTCAGGGCTGCAACGGTTTTTCCTTTGATCTTGAGACGGTTTAGAAATGGCCCGATACTATTGACGCTGGTAAATATCACCCAATCGTAAGTTTCGAGCTTGTCGACGGCGGCATCGAACTCGGCAAAACTTTCCGGCGGACAAATTTCAATCGTGGGAAACTCGGTGACCTCACCGCCCAGTTCCTCAATCGAACGGGCCAAGGTTTCCGCCTGTTTGCGCGCTCGGGTAATAACAATCCGCTTGCCGGCAAGGGACCTCTGTAAAAAAGCGGTTTGCATCGCTGGTTCTTTACCGTGTGGAAGCGTCATGGCCTGACGATGCCAGTAGTTTATCTGCCCCTTCCCCGATCAGCCGGGCGGCGAGGCTTTGCCCGAGTTCTACCGCCTCGCTGATATGACCGACAATATCGCCTCGGCAGATTCGTTGTCCCTCTAAACTGGCGACCACAGCAGTGATACTTAGCTCGGTACCGTGAACTCGTGCGCGGGCGCCGATGGGCACATGGCAGCCGCCGCCGAGGCGGTCGGCAAAAGCGCGCTCCGCTGCCACTTCCGCAAATGTCTCCGCATCGTGCAGAAATGCCAAGCGCTCGCGCAGCTCCGTTTGATCGCGTCCTTCGATAGCGAGCGCGCCTTGCGCCACTGCGCTGACACATATTTGGTCGGGCAGGAACTCGGTGATGTAATGCTCGCACCCAAGGCGCCGCAGGCCGGCAGCGGCCAGAACCAGCGCATCAAAATCACCTCTGTCGAGCTTTTTTAGTCGCGTATCGAGGTTGCCCCGCACCGGCGTGATCTTCAAATCCGGCCGATACGCGAGCAGCTGCGATCTCCGTCGCAGGCTACCCGTACCGATAGCGGCATTCCATGCCAAGTCCGTAAGCTTGGCGTGAGTTCGACTGATCAACACGTCACGGGCATCTTCTCTCAGTGGCACAGCGACAAGCGTCAGACCGGCTGGCAATTGGGTCGGTAAATCCTTGAGCGAATGAACTGCCAGATCAATTTCGCCGCCGATCAACGCTTCTTCGATTTCTTTGGTGAAAATTCCCTTGCCGCCAATCTCTTTAATCGGCGCATCGAGGAAGCGGTCGCCGCTGGTCCTGATCGTGCGAAGCTCGACCGCAATCTCCGGAAGATGCTCTTCGATCCGCCGTTTCACCCAGTTTGCTTGCGCCAAAGCGAGTGCGCTGCCGCGGGTACCGATTTGCAGTCGGTTCACGGCTTCTCCAGATTGAATAGTTTTCTCAATGCAGCGATGTAGAGCGTTGCGTCGTCGTCTTCATTTGCGGAGTTCCTTTTGAGCTGAGAGATCGGTCCGTGCAACATCTTGTTGATCATTGCCGTAGTCATTTCCTGCAGGGCGTGGCGTTGCTCTGCGGAAAGATCCTTCAGATTTCCGCCCAGTGATTTTTCGATCTCGCGCTGGCGAATCTCTTCAAACCGCTGCCGCAGCGCCGTAATCGTCGGCACCTGCTCGAGCGATGCCAACCAGCGAAGAAAACTCTGCACTTCTTCGCGCACGATTTCCTCGGCCTTTTCGGCTTCACTCGCGCGCTCCTGCAAGTTTTCATCGGCAACGCTTTTGAGATCGTCGATATTGTACAAATAGACATTATCGAGGTGGTTGATCAGCGGATCGAAATTGCGCCGATCGCCGATATCGAGAAAGAACATGGTCTTCTGCTTTCGTTCGCGCAAAACCCTTTCCACAGTCGCGGCGTCGACTAAGACGTCAGGCGCGCCCGCGCAACCGATCACGAGATCGCACATGGCCAGGTAATGAGCAAAGTCTTCGAAGCGAATCGGATTACCCTGGATGTTTTCCGCCACCGCGAGCGCCCGCTCGAAGGTGCGGTTGGTCACCATGAGTGTTTGAACGCCGACGCTCTGGAGATGCCGGGCCATGAGATCACCCATCTTTCCGGCGCCGATCAGCATCACCGTTTTATCGTCAAACCGGTCGAAAATCCGTTTGGCCAAATCCACCGCCACAGAACTGACCGATACCGCACCACTGCCGATTCCGGTTTCACTGCGCACCCGCTTTGCCACAGAAAAAGAGCGATGAAACAGCCGATGCAACACGGCGCCGACCGTGCCCGCTCTTTGCGCGGCATCGTAGTATTGTTTCAGCTGCCCGAGAATCTGCGGCTCGCCAATGACCATGGAATCCAGGCTCGCCGCTACCCGGAACAAATGGCGCACCGCGTCGGCATCCCGGTATTTGTAGATATGCTCATCGAGCGGGGCGGCATGGCGCTGGGCTTTTTGCACCGCGAGAAACGACGTAATTTCGCGCAAAGCCGAGTTCTCGTCCGAAGCAGCCGCAATCACCTCAACGCGATTGCAGGTGGACAGAATGACGCCTTCAAGAATGGATGAACAGCCGTGTAGGCGGCCGAGCGCCTCGGCCACATAAGAGTTTTCGAACGCCACGCTTTCGCGCAGATCAATGGGCGCGGTCCGGTGGTTCAATCCGACGATGACGATCTGTTTTTGCACGATCATTCGAACCGGCCGGCATGCCGGCTCGGGAAAATGGCATCGCCCCAGAGAAAATAACCAAGCACGACGCAAAAACCGACCATGGTGAGTAGCGCCGCCTTTTTACCCCTGAGCCCGGCGGTAATCCGGCCGTGCAGGAGCGCGCCATAAAGCAACCAGACGATCGCAGACGAAATCTGCCGCGGGTCCCATGACCAATAATCGCCCCAATGGATACCTGCCCAAAGGCTTCCCGTGAGAATTCCCAGAGTCATCAAAGGAAAACCCCACATCAGAAGCTTGTAGTTGAGTCGGTCCAATGACTCCAGAGGCGGAAATCGTCTCGTCACCAGCGTCAGTTTCTTGTGCTTGAGATGGCGCTCTTGAAGCAGATAAATCAAGCTCACACCGAAAGCCAGAGCAAAAACCGCGTTGCCCAGAAACGCCAGAGTGACGTGCAATGGGAGCCAGAACGTTTGAAATCCAGGCGGCACTTCGGTCGCGCCGCGGTTGACGGCGAGAGCGGCAAAAGTCATAAGAAACGCCAAAGGAGCGATGATACCGCCTAGCACGGTGAGACGGTACTTCAACTGAATCAGCAAATATATGCCGACCATGAGCCAGCTATTAAAAAGCAGCGCGTCGCCCATGAGCGCGACAGCGGCAAAGCCTTGACCCGCGAAAAGTCGGCTGAGCGTTAGGGAATGCACGGCAAATCCGGCGAGCAAAAGGCCGGTCGGCAAGCGACTCGCCACGTTGCCGCGAAACAGATAAAGAAACAAGCTGGCCGCCGCGATCAAATACGCGGCGGCGGTCAACTCGATGAGAAGCGCGTTCATCGGCAGGGTCATTATAAGCTAACCCTACCCGCCTTCAAGCCGGCGGAAGACACCCGCGCGCGCGAGCAGTAGCCGAGTTTGGAAGACGTTTGTACGATGATCGGAATGAAAACTACTGCGCAGCTAATTTCATCGACGCGCTTAACGCACGGGTTATGGCTTTCCGCGGCTGGCTGGTTTTCCGTGCTGCCGCGATCGCCCGCTTTGGCCGGTCCGAATTCTTTTTCACAGATTTTGTTCGTGCTTTTGGAGCTGTCGTTGCGACTCGACGTTCAGCGGCGACAAAATCGTCGACCTTGTCCGGCGGTAGTTTGATGCGGTAGCCGGCCGGAAGCAGGGTGGCAGACGAGTCCAGCGCTGGATTCCATTCGAAAAACTCGCTCGGCGAAATAGCCGCGGGTTTCAACACCGAACGGAGCGGCATTTGCCGCGTGGTGGCCACCTCGCGAAGAGTCACCGGAGAGTGGCTGCGCAGGAACGGAAAATAGGCATCTTTGTTGGTCGCGAGTTCTACCACCGCGAGGAACTCGGCGTAGAAGTTCTTCGATGCAAAACCAAACGTCGGCGACTGATACTCGCGAATCAGGTCGACGATATTATCCGATTCAACCGCTTTGATGCCGCGAAACATTCCGTCGGTCCCGTGGTTATACGCGGTGATCGCCAGAGGCCAGCTTCCCAACAGTCGGTAGTTTTCTTTAAGCAAGCGTGCTGCCGCTTTGGTGGATTCGAAAGGATCCCTGCGCTCGTCGATATTGCCATCGATGCGCAAAAATTTCTTGCCCGTTTCCCGCATGAACTGCCACATGCCGAGGGCACCCACCCCGGAGCGCGCCCGTATATTGAACGAGGATTCGACCAGCGGCAGATACGCCAGTTCTACCGGCAAAGCTTCGGCGCGGAATATTTTTTTCATCTCGGAAATATAGCGCCCCGCGATTCTGAGCCCTTCAGTAAAGTGTTCTTTGGCGCCGCGCTGGCTCCGAATCCGGGTTTCGTCATCGGCGAGCCCGAACTCCGCGATAACACGAGCGCGCTCTCTGTCGAGCAGGGCGCGTCCTTCTTCGTTATCGGCGGCACGTACGACACTGTAGATCGTACCGGGATCGACCGGATCAAACAGAACGACTTCACTGGTACCATATTGTGCGAAGATCTGTTTCCAAAAATTCACCGACACTTCTAGACCGTCCGGCACGGGGAACG
>JBIOXP010000538.1:0-8506 GCA_044869705.1 Binatia bacterium
AACACTGCCAAAAAAGATAATTGAAAAGAAATATCGGCAATCACCGCAGGCCAAACCAGTGCAATCAGCAACGCCGCGAGTGTGAGACTCGTGAAGACTTCTTCCTCGCGATTCATCAACACGGCCAATTCATAGACTCCGATCATGATCGCTGACCGAACCGTCGGCACCATCGCGCCCGCCAATGCGGTGTAGAAGATCACCGCGAGAAAGGAAAAAAAGGTAGCGACCTTGAGGACGTTCACGCGCAACAGCAAATACGAACTCAAGCCGGTGCCAAAACGAATTAGCGTGAATACGACGAGCCCCAACATGGCAACGTGCAACCCCGATATCGAAAGCACGTGATTGACCCCGGCATCGGTGTACGCCGAACGCATCTCTCTCGTGATTCCGCCCATATCGCCGACCACGAGCGCGTTCATCAAAGCAGCGGCATCCGGTGAAAAATTACCCTCGATGTATCGTCGGATCTGGCGCCGCAGCCCCTCGACAAAATCGCGCGCCCGGCTCGGATTACGGGAGACCAGCTCGAACTGCCGGTCATCCTCGACAAAGCCCGTGGCGTAAATGCCGCGTTGCGCCAGATAGGTCGCGTAATCAAAACCGCCGGGATTGCCGGCATCACGGGGTGCCACCGGCCGTATCCGCAACCGCAATCGGTCGCCGTAGCGCCAGTCGCGCCGGACCGCGCGTACAATGAACAGAAGATTCCCGGTGATTTCCTGCGCTCCCGTGGGGTGCCAGATTCGCTCCGCGCTCAGTTGAAAGCGCGTGCGATTGGTGAGCTTTTCCGGCTCGTATTGCAGCACACCCTCGAGATAAACTCGCTCATCGCTGCTGGTGAAGCTACGCAGGTGATGTGCCGGGAATTCCGGAAAGAGCAACTCACGATGGCGCGCGTATCCGACTGTAAATGCCGAGCCGCTTATGAGGATCAGCAACGACCACTGTCGCCAGCGCGAGGACAAAGCAAAGGTCAGCGGCAAAAGCAGCGCCAGGAGCGCCTCTGGCGCGATAGCCCAGGGCGCCAGCGCTTGCCCGAGGAGCAAAGCCCCGGTCGAAGCGACCAGCCAAGCCGAAGGATGAAGCCTCGTTGCGGCTTCATCGCTCCGCGCTCGTGCTGCTGTCGACATCATGCTGCTCAGTGCAACGGATCATGCAAGGCTTGTAAAATCTCTTGGGCGATGCGCTGATTCATCAATGGAACTTGGAGCAATTCTTCCAGAGTAGCCGCTTCGATTCTTTTGACGCTGCCGAAGGCACGCAGCAGTGCGCGTTTGCGTGCGCCACCGACACCCGGTATGCGGTCCAGGGCCGAATAAAGAGTTTGCCGCGAGCGCAGCTTGCGATGGTGAGTAATCGCAAAACGATGTGCCTCGTCGCGGACTCGCTGGAGCAGAAACAACGCGTTTGAATTGCGCTTGAGAATGACTGGGTTGCTTTGTCCCGGCAGAAACACGCGCTCTTCGGAGCGCTCGATCTCGGCGCTGCGCGCCGCTGCTTGAACCCGCATCTTCGCCAACCCGACCGCGTCCACTCCTTCGATCCCGAGTTCTGCCATGCGGTGAGCGCCATGGCCAACTGCCCCCTACCTCCGTCAACGACAATGAGATCCGGGAGATCGGCATCTTGCTTACCGCGGGCGAAGCGACGCTTGAGCATTTCGAGCATCATACCGAAATCGTCGCCGCCGGAAGAAGCATCGATGGTCCGTATGCGAAAGTGGCGGTAAAAGCTTTTGTCCGGTTCGCCATTGATGAATGTCACCATGGAACCCACGGCGTGCGCGCCGTGAATCGTAGAAATATCGAAACATTCGATCCGCTGAGGATAGCGCTTCAAATGCAGGCTCCGCTCGAGTTCGCGAAGCATTTTTTCCCGCGCCCTTTCCTGATCGTGCCGCTCGCTAAAGCTCTGCTTGGCGTTATCCTCGGCCATTTGCACGAGATGGCGTTTATCGCCGCGCTGCGGACAAAGAATCTCTATTTTTTTTCCTTTGCGTTCGCTCAGATATTCGGCTCGAGCATCGCGATCCTCAAGCTCGACCGGGACGAGAATCTCGTCGGGCACGAAACGCGGCCCTTGGTAAAATTGGGTCAAGACCGATGCGACGATCTCTTCGTCAGGAAATTCGAGGTCTTCCAAAGAATAAGACAGGTTCTCGGTGAGCTTTCCCTGGCGCACCAATAGGACTTGAACTTCGATGAATCCGCCCTCGCGGTACAGGCCAAAGATGTCCTGGTCGGCACCCCAATGCGCCACCATACGTTGCTTCTCGAGCGTTTTCTCCACGGCCTGGATTTGATCGCGAATGCGCGCCGCGGCTTCGAACTCCAGCGCCTCCGACTTCTGCTGCATTTTTTGCCGCAGTTCGGCGACGAGCTCTTGGCGTTTGCCATCGATGAACAGCATCGCCTGGCGCACGTGCTCCCGGTACACCTCCGCCGGAACCGACAGAACGCAAGGCGCCATGCAGCGCTTGATCTGATACTGCAAGCAAGGCCGGCTGCGATTGCGGAAGTTGTGATCGGTGCAGTTGCGCAGTAAAAAATGCCTTTCGATGATATCGATGGTTTCACGGGCGGCGACGGCGGACGAGAACGGTCCGAAATAGCGGCTGCCGTCCTTGACAATTTTACGCGTGGCAAAAATACGCGGCCACGCATGCCCCGTAGTCACTTTAATGCTGAGATAACTTTTGTCGTCCTTCAGCCGAATGTTATAGCGCGGCTTGTATTGCTTGATCAGATTGTTTTCGAGGATCAGCGCCTCTTTGTCCGAGGTGGTGACCAGCGTTTCGAAATCATCGATGCGTTGAACGAGGAATTGCACCTGCGATCGCTCGTCCGCGCTGTTGAAATAAGCGCGGACACGCGAGCGGAGATCCTTCGCCTTGCCGACGTAAATCACCTTACCGGCCTTGTCTCGCATCAAGTAGACGCCCGGACGGGAAGGCAAGTTCGCCAGTTTTTCCGCGATCGTCTTCATGCTTTCAAAAATATACGCGGTGCTATCCGCTCCGCAGGTCGCTCGGCACCGCTGAGCTGATGTCCATTCGCCTGTCTCTAATAGTACTGCGTAGATTCTAGCGCAAACCATGGCGCGAAGTTACTCGACTCCGCTCGTGGCTTATGTGACAGGGATGAAGCAGCGATTCAGTGGACTGCGGCGGAATGTTGCCCGGTCCATCATGGCTCGCGCTTCCTAGAAACAACGGTAGGCCCAAATTACTGGTCGGCGCTGGAAGTCAACGGCGACTCGCGGAGGCTCAACTCTTGTTTTTGTAACTCCCGAATGCGATCCCGTAATTCCGCCGCGGTTTCGAACTCCAGCCGCTCGGCTGCCTGCTTCATTTCTTTTTGCAGTTTGCGCAGCAGGCGCGACAACTCGGCCGGGCCGTACTTTGCGGGCTTATCTGCAGCCACGGGAATTTCCAAATAATCGGCCTCGTAAATCTTGATGAGCGGCGATCCCAGCGCCTTGACGATCGACTGCGGAGTGATGCCATTCTTCTTGTTAAACGCCGCCTGCAAACGCCGCCGGCGCTCGGTTTCATCGATCGCCCGTCGCATGGAGTCGGTCATTGAGTCGGCATACAAGATCACCGTGCCGTATACGTTGCGCGCCGCCCGTCCGATGGTCTGGATCAGCGAGCGGTCTGAGCGCAGGAACCCTTCTTTGTCGGCATCGAGAATCGCGACCAGCGAGACCTCCGGCAGATCGAGACCCTCGCGGAGCAAATTGATCCCGACCAACACGTCGAATTGTCCCATGCGCAGCTGCCTTATGATCTCGACCCTTTCAATCGTCTCGATGTCCGAATGGAGGTAACGTACTTTGACGTTTAAGTCTTGATAGTATTCCGTCAGATCTTCCGCCATGCGCTTGGTCAAGGTCGTCACCAGGACCCGTTCGTTGCGCTCCACCCGTTTCCGGATCTCATCGAGCAGGTCGTCCACTTGACTGCGTGCCGGGCGCACGATGATCTCCGGATCCATCAAGCCGGTGGGGCGGATCAGTTGCTCGACGACAGCGCCTTCGCTGACGCCGAATTCGTATTCAGCCGGCGTCGCCGAAACATAAATGGTTTGATTCAGCATCGCTTCGAACTCGCTGAAATTGAGCGGCCGATTATCGAGGGCGGAGGGCAGGCGAAAACCATATTCGACCAAAGTTTCTTTGCGCGAGCGATCGCCGCGATACATGCCGCCGATCTGCGGCACCGTGACATGGCTTTCGTCGATGAAGAGCAAGAAGTCTGCCGGGAAATAGCTGAGTAACGTCGGCGGCGGCTCCCCGGGCTGACGACCGGTGAGATGGCGTGAATAATTTTCAATTCCCGGACAAAAACCCATCTCTTCCAAAAGCTCGAGATCGTACAAGGTTCGTTGCTCGAGGCGCTGGGCTTCCAGAAGCTTGCGCTGCTCGCGCAGCTCTTTGAGTCGTTCTCGCAGTTCTTCCCGGATCGCGAGGGTGGCCTGCTTCATGCGCGCCGCGCCGGTGACGTAATGGCTCGCCGGATAGATCGTCGACTTGTCGATGCGTCTTAGCGCTTTGCCGCGGATCGGATCGATCTCGGCAATCGATTCGATGCGGTCGTCGAACAGCTCGATCCTCAGTCCGGAGCGGTCCTCGTAGGCGGGAAAAATCTCCACGATATCGCCGCGCACCCGAAATGTGCCGCGGTGAAAATCGTAATCGCTGCGTTGATATTGAATATCCACCAGTTTGCGGAGCATTTGGTCGCGCTGAATGATCATTCCCTCTTCAAGATAGAGCATCATCTCGAAGTACGCTTCCGGCGAGCCGAGGCCATAGATGCAGGAAACGCTCGCGACAATCAGCGTATCGCGCCGTTCGAGAAGCGCCTTGGTTGCGGAATGGCGCAACTTGTCGATCTCGTCATTGATCGACGCGTCTTTCTCGATGTAGGTGTCGGTCGACGGCACGTAAGCTTCCGGCTGGTAGTAATCATAGTAGCTGACGAAATACCGTACGGCATTGTCCGGAAAGAGCTCGCGAAACTCGTTGTACAATTGCGCCGCCAAGGTCTTGTTGGGCGCGATCACGAGCGTTGGCTTGTTCGCACGGGCGATCACATTGGCCATAGTAAAGGTTTTACCGGAGCCGGTAACCCCCAATAGCACTTGATTGCGCCGCTGCTCGGCCAGACGATTGACAAGCTTTTCGATGGCTTGCGGTTGGTCTCCTTGCGGAGCGAAATTCGCAGCGAGCTTAAACTGCCCATGATCTCGATCGCGAAGTTTTTCCATGAATTATCTTGTTTGGCCGTAGAGCCGATCGATATAACCGCTTTTATCGAGGTCGGTCAGTAGTCGGCCGGCGATAAAGTCACTCGGACGGTATTGAGCGAAGCGTTGCTGAGTTTCACTCAAATGATCGAGCACTGCCTGGACCGCGCTCTCCACCGCATAAGGTTTGGCCGGCATCTTCGCCGCATACTCCCAAGATTCTTCCAAGGCTTCCCGGTCGGTGGTGCCGAGAAATTTTCCGAGAATGCGCATGGTTTCGTTCTTGCGCGTTTTGAACAAATGCACGCCGCGGACGATAGCGCGCAGAGCGCGCGTCGCGAGCGGCGGATTCTTTTCAATGAATGACCGCCGCGTCGCGATGGTCGAGCCTTGATATTCCAGCTTCAGGTCCGTGAGATCGACCATGAAATTCATTCCGGCCTTGCGCGCGAACCGAGTCCCCGGTGGCGAGAGAATCGTTGCCGATACTCGACCGGTCTGGAGCGCGCTCCACATGACGTCGTTGGTTCCCAGTGCGAGCAATTTGACGTCCCGATCCGCATCCAATCCCAAATGACGCAAAGCGAAACGCGCGCTCTTCTCGTAAGCGTCGCCGGGGCGTTGGATGCCGACGATTTTGCCCTTTAAGTCCTGCGCACCCTTCACCTCGGGACGCGCGACAAAGACCATCGAAGCGTAACGCGAAAACCCGCCCAGCATGACGACATCGCGATTTTGCACCGCCACCGGAATCATCAGGTAAGCCGACATGATCGCCAGATCGACCTCGTTGGCGACCAACGCCATCGGCGCGATTGAGCCCGCGGTGCGAACGATCTCGGCATCGATTCCTTCTTCGCTGAAGAAGCCGGCTTCCTTGGCCACGTACGGAACCGAATGGGCGACCGCGCGCGCCGCGTACCCGATGCGGAGCTTTTCCGGCCTCGACTGCGCCAGCGCGTCATGACCGAACAACACGAGGCCCAGAGCCGCGATGAAAACGATCACATCTTGAGCCGGTTTCACCCTTCTTGTCCGTTTGAATGATGTCGAGCGCGCGAGCCTGAAAGCATAACAAGCGTAGATGGCTGCGGCAACGCTCACGATCTCGAGCCTTCGCTGCATTTTATGCAAAAGCGCTCGACGCAAGAGCAGTGCAGCTTGATGATCTGCTCCTGGCATGAAGCAGCCCTCACGCTTAATTCTCCGGTCGTGATGCTCTCGGCAATCCCGCTCGGTGAGTTACCGATTTCGGAAAGTTTCCCGAGAACGAAGTACTTTTTGACGTTTTGCTTATTGCGATCGAGCAGAGATGAAGCTAACGGCCGTTGCTCTTCCACATTCTTGCTAAACCTTCTGCGCTGACGGTAACGAGCCGGCCCGGCTGATTGAACATCACCTTCGCGATGGAGGGGGAAATTTCCTTGCCGAAGAGGCAGAGACGCTTGCCGTTTTGTTGTTGGCCGTTCGCCCAGGTTGCAAATTCGGCAGGTGTCGGCGTGTGACCGATATCGGCGGCACAGCGGCGCACGATAAAGCCGAGCATGATTTTCGCGTCGCCGTTTCTTACGTTGCGCAAATCCGGCATCAGTAATTCTATAGAAGATCCACGGCGACGTTGCAAGAAATAAATGGGCGCGGCGGACTCGCTGTCGATTCAATAAACGCGAGCCGGTCGTGTCAGACTGGCTCGCGTTTACGAATGAACTAGTCGACCATATGCGTGGTCGCCTTCAAATGCTTGTCCACTGTGGTGTAGCCCTTCCATTGATCGACCAGCCAATAGCGGACGCCAAATTCAAAGCGCAGCTCCTTCATATCCCGATCATAGGGATTAAAATGCTGATGATGCATCATGCCGGGCGGGACGTGAACCGCGTCGCCCTGATTCCAGTCGTAGCGTTTGCCGCCGATCTCCGAATAGCCGTCGCCTTCCAGCGCATAGAGATAGGCCTCGGGGTGCGCATGACTGTGACTTTTGGTGTGGGCTAGGTCGACAAAAATCGAGCTGATCGCCACCCCGGTCGCCTTGAAGCCGTTTTGTTTGCCGCTCCTTCCCATAAGAAAGTACGTCGCGCCGTGCTTCGACTCATCGGATTTTTCCTGCTGATTCTGATGCATCGCGATGCGGCGGCCGTCTTCCGGCCAGTACTGCGATTCCTCCTTCGGGAAAGCCGCCAAAGCCTTCGCGTCGTTTTCGCCGCATTCCTCGAGCTGCTCGATCTTCCCCAT
Source organism: Binatia bacterium (assembly GCA_044869705.1). Classification (GTDB taxonomy): domain Bacteria; phylum Desulfobacterota; class Binatia; order UBA9968; family UBA9968; genus DP-20. The sequence goes on from JBIOXP010000538.1 coordinate 7,488, forward strand.
ATACACGTCGGCTTCCAAGTGCCAAGCGAGTCCAGAAAGATACCCTACGGATGATTTTCCGGTGTTGAACAACTGATGTGGCGATCGATACGGAATGTGGAGCACCGTGCCGGGAAAAAAATCGTAGCGCTTATCGTCGAGAACCATGAAGCCTTCGCCGCTCTCCACGTAAATCGCCTCCTCGCCGTGCAAATGTTTCCCGCTGTGCCAACCGACGGGAATTTCCGCGCGCATCAGGCAGCTGCCTCCCGTAGGAAATCCGGTTTCCGGCGCGATCATCAAAGCGGCTTTGTAGTCCTGCGGCGTGCGCACCCATTTCAGCTCCTTGCCCCGCGCGACGCGCGGCGCTTCATCAACTATTTTCTGGTTCTTTTTCGACCGTTCCAACCAGGCGGTATAAAAATCGCTCATTGTCCCTCCAGTTAGGCGCCCTTCAGTATTCGAAAAAAATTATCCGACCCTCCAGCGCTTGTCAAATTAGCTCGATGTGATTGCACAGGCTCCGCTAAGTTGCTAGCTCTGCCCTGAAATTGCCATGCGGAAAAAGTTCGGCTTTACGCTCGTCACTGTATTCGCGGCGCTGTTCATCGTGCTCGTGATCCGCGCCGGCAGTTTGAAATCCCGCCAACTTGTTGTCGCATCGATTCAAAGTCTTGCGATCAGCCGTGCAGCGGTAGAGCACCTCTCGGAAGCGATTCGACTCAAAACGGTTGCGCTGCAAACGCCGGCCGCAAATGCCGCCCAATTCATCGCCTTGCACGCGCTCATCGCGCGTGCCTTTCCGCGCGTCCAGCGGAAGTTGAACAAAGAAAGCGTCGGCGAGCACAGCTTGCTTTTCACCTGGCAGGGTAAAAACGATCGACTCAAACCGATGTTGCTCATGGCTCATATGGACGTGGTGCCGGTAGATCCGGCGACCGACTCCTCCTGGGAGCATGCGCCGTTTTCCGGAGAGATCGCGGACGGCTATATCTGGGGACGGGGCGCGATGGACGACAAAGCTAGCCTTATGGCAATCC
>JBIOXP010000539.1:0-4875 GCA_044869705.1 Binatia bacterium
AAAAGGCGGTGCGGAAATCTGGGCGGCGGGAATCGGCCGCAAGAGCAACGCCCAGTACGGTTCCGATCTAATGGTCGAAGTCTTGCGCGAGCTGGGGATCAAATACATCGCGCTCAATCCCGGCGCGAGCTATCGCGGCTTGCACGATTCGCTGGTGAATTTCGAGACCGGCAAGGGGCCGGAGATGATCATGTGCACCCACGAAGAGATCGCCGTCGCGCTCGCCAACGGTTACGCTCGGGCGACTGGCGAGATCATGGCGACGGGTCTGCACGATATTGTCGGGCTGCAGCACGCCAGCATGGCGATTTTCAACGCGTGGTGCGACCGCACTCCGATCCTCAATCTGGGCGGCGGCGGCCCGCTCGATACCACGAACCGGCGCTCCACCGATTGGGTACACACGGCTTTGGTCCAAGGCAACGCGGTGCGCGAGTACGTCAAATTCGACGATCAGCCCAATTCAGTCGAGGCTGTGGCGGAATCTTTTCTCAAAGCCTATCGGATCGCCATGACCGAGCCGAAAGGGCCGGTCTACATCTGTCTCGACACGGATGTTCAGGAAGCGAAAGTCAACACACCGATGATCGTGCCCCATGCACAATTGTTTCGTCCGCCGCCGGGCCCCGGTGCCAATCCGGAAGCGCTGCGCAACGCTTCGCGCCTGTTGGCCGAAGCCGAGTGGCCGGTGATCGTTGCCGGGGAAGTGGGTCGCAATCCCAAGGCGTTGCCGCCGCTGCTCGATTTGGCGGAAGCGCTCGGGGCGGCGGTGATCGATGCCGATGGCCGCTTCGCTTTCCCCAGCACTCATCCATTGAATCTGACCAATGCGCGGGAAGAGGCATTACGCGGAGCCGATGTTGTCTTGGCGCTCGACGTGCCCAGTCTAGGCGTGCCGCTCGGGCCATCGGTGCGCGAGCGTGGTAATTTCGCGCCGATTATTGCGCCGAGCTGCAAGCTTATTCACATCACTTTGCTGGATCTCGAACGGCAAAGCTGGGTGAGCGACAACATGTGGCTCCTGCCCGTGCACGTACCGATGGCAGCCGATACGGCGGTGGCGCTGCCGCAATTGCTCGAGCAGGTCAGGGAACGGCTCAGCGCTAAGACTGACTCCAGCAAACAAGTCCAGGAACGGCGCCGAAAAATCGACGGGATCTATCAAGCGACGCGAAGCAAGAGCCAGGAATGGATGGAAAAAACCTGGAATGAAAAACCGATCTCACAAGCGCGCTTGTTCGGCGAGATCAATAAACGGGTGCAAGGAAAATCGTGGGCGTTGGTATCGGCGCATGGGCGGCGCTGGCGCGAAGCGATCGAAGTCACGGAGCCGGCGCACGGTATGGGCGGCGGGCGCGGCGGCGGCGTCGGTTACGGATTGCCTTCGTCGATCGGCGCAGCACTCGGTTTCAAGGAGAGCGGCCGCCTTTGCGTCGGAATCATAGGCGATGGTGACTTCTTGATGACGTCGAATGCGCTCTGGACCGCGTCCAAGTACCAGATTCCTCTACTCGCGGTGGTGCTCAACAATCGTTCTTACTACAACGACGAAGAGCATCAGGAGCGCATGGCACGGGCGCGCCAACGGCCGGTGGAGAACAAAGGCATCGGCATCCGCATCGAAGATCCGGCGCCAGACCTGGCGACAATTGCCCGGGGGCTTCACGTCGATGGCTTTGGTCCGATTACCGAGCCCGATCAGCTCGGCGCAGCCTTGGATAAAGCGATCGAAGTCGTCGAGCGCGGCAAACCCGCGGTCGTCGATGTCATTGCGCAGCCGCGTTAGAAGCAGCACGCCACCGTGTAACAGGGCGGCCTAAGCTGGTGGGTGTTTAGTCTGTGAGATCTGGCGGGTTAACGCCGTAACAACTGGCGCCGTCTGTTTTCGATTTCCATATCTAGCTGCTGCGATTTTTCATTCTCGTAGTAGAGCTTTTGTCGCTCTTGCACGAGCATTTCCTTTTCGCGCACCAAGCCGCGTTTTTCTTCGGCAAGCTTTTGTCGTTCCTCCTTGAGCTTGCGCTGCTGTTCGAGAAGATCAAGCCATACCTTCGAGGGTTCCGCGTAGATGCTGCGCGGATATTCTGCGACCAAGGTTTTGAAAGAATTGATCGCCTTGACTTGATCCCTTTTAGGATTTTCCGGGTGGGCGAGAATCACGCCAATATTGTACAACGCCAGGTCCGCGGCACTCCTGTGCTCGGCTAGTTCGGCCTGATTCTGTTTTAGCGCTGTTGCGAAATCGCTAGGAGTCTGGACGATCGGTCCCGGCGCCGTATTTGAGCTTCTCCCGTGATCTCCGGTCGTGCATCCGATAAGCATCGAGCAGGCGCTCAGAGCTATGAACGTAAGCAAACCCCTAAATCTTTGCATCGCGGCCGGAGAAATCTTCAGGGTTTTAGCGACACGGTTCATTTAATTCCCTTTCTCAGCGCCTGGCGCATCAGCCGTTGTTGCACCCGTTCCGTGAGGGTTGGGCGCTCGACAGATCTGACGTCGAGCGAAGAAGCGCCGCTGACAGGTGTCGCCGCCGGTTTGATGACGGAAGCCTCCATCGTCCGACTGACCGACAGCGAAATTAAAATTCCCAAGATCAACACGACGAGGGTAGTTACGATGGCTATTTCTCGTGCGCTGCGGGCAGCCTGATCGAGGTTCTCGAGCTTATTTTTCAATCCCGCCCGGAGTTGTGCTTTTAGAACATCGAGCTCGGCAACGGTGCTTTCGACTAATTTATCACGCTCCTGCTGGTAGCGGCTCTGCGCATAGTTTTGCTGGGCACGAACGTATGTCACTTCACGGTCGAAAAGCTCGTGATATTGCTCGTGCAAGCGCTCGATTGTAAAAAGTGAACTGGAGTCGGGCTGCTCAAGGCGCTTGAGGATCTCGAGGTAATTGACAAATTCCCTCTTGAACTGAAGCAGTTGATCGTAGCGGGGTTCGTTGTGACTGATGAGATATTTGCCGCCGTAACGCACTTCGGACAGAAACGCCTCGGTCAGGCCTTCCTGATAAGCGATCATCTGCTGATGGACATCGAGAGCGCTCCGGGCGGCTCCGCTCAAAGCTCCCAATTGCATGATTGAATAGAAAGAGGCGGCGCCGGAGAGCAGCAAAATTCCAACGTGACTAAGAACGAGCCGCCAGAATATAGAAATCGTCATCCACCGGCTCCTAGTTGAACGTACGGAGCTCGGCTGTATTCGGCAGAGCGGCTGGTTTTTCTGCTTTTCTGTCCAGCGCCAATGGGAAGCTTACCGTAAACACCGTCCCCTCGCCGATTTTGCTGCGCACGTCGATCGTGCCACCCAGAATGCGGACAAAGTTTTTGACGATGTAGAGACCGAGGCCGGCGCCGGAATAATTTCTGGTTGTCGCACTGTCAATTTGACGAAATTTATCGAACACGAACGGCAGCAGTTCGGCGGGTATTCCCGGCCCCGTGTCGGATACCCGGATTTCAACCCTGCTTGTTTCGAGCGAAACAGCCGCCGAGACAGTGACGGATCCGTGTTCGGTAAACTTGATCGCGTTATTGATTAAATTGGTCAGAATCTGTTTGAGTTTTAGCCCGTCGATGACGATGCTCGGCAGCTCACCGGTATCGTCCCATATCAGGGCAATATCGTTTTCCGTCGGCAGCATGTAATCGGATTTAAGCTCCGCGATTAAGCCGTTCAGATCGACCGAGCGCGCTTCGATCGAGACTGTGCCGCTTTCTATTTTTGTGATTTCCAGTATGCCATTGATCAAAGAGAGCAGATGACTTGCTTGTTGCCTCACTTTATCGGTTGCGCGTACCTGATCCGGGCCAATCTCACCGAAGGTTCCCATGCGTAGGGCTTCCGAGTAATTCATGATGATGTTGAGCGGTGTGCGGAGTTCGTGCGACATGACGCCGAGAAACTCGTCTTTGATCTTATTCGATTTTTCCAACTGCGCAGCCTGCTCTTTGCTTTGCTCGAAGAGCTGCGAGTTATGAATCGCAATCGCCGCTTCGTTGACGAGCGCGTTCAGGAAAGTAGTTTCATCGCGAGTGAATTCGCGGCCTTCGCGGCTGTAGAACGAAAGAACACCGAGAGCTTCGTTCTTGACCATCAGTGGAAGGCCAAGGTAGGAGACCCAGCCGTGACGGAGAAAAATATCGGGATCCGCGGCTCCGGCATCCACCCGGCCATCGGCAATGCTGACCAGATTCTGCCGTTGCAAAACCAGTAGCGGCAGCGACTCGGCACTGAGCAAATCGGGATTGGAGACTTCGCTTCCCGCCCCGGCTCGAGACGCGATCGTTTCAAGCATCTTCGTCTGCGGATGGATCCAACTCACCGTAACCGTGTAGGAAGAGAAAAGCAGCGCGATATGATCGAGCAGGATCCTAAGAACGCTCTCGACGTCGAGCGTCGAAGTGATGCCTCGATTGAGATCGTAAAGCGCCTCCTGTTGTTGCCGTTGCTCATGGATCTGCTTGCTCGAGCGCACCGCCTCCACTTCGCGCGCTTCCAAAGACTCGGCTAAATGATCGAACGCCTGCGCCAGTTGCCCGAGCTCACTGTCGTCATGGACTAGAATTGTCCGCGCGCGTAAGTCGCCTGCGGCAATTCTTTTGGTCGCCGTAATGATGTCGCGGATGCGGCGCAGAACCAGGAGATCGGCGCCGAACCAAGTGGAGCCCAGAACAATCGCGGAAAAGATGGCCAAAACGATTAATTGATCCATAAGAATTGCCCGGGTTTTCGCAAACGCAATATCGACCGGCAGATCGACTGCGGCATACGTTGTTTGTCCGCCGACCGAGTTTTTCAACCGGCTTATTCCAAACAACCGACGCGTTCCGTCCGGACCCGGGGTTTCGACCGTTGCATTCCCCGAAGCAAG